>JANLST010000459.1:0-2094 GCA_031362505.1 Sphingomonadales bacterium | reverse complement strand
GCAGAAGCGGGAGCAAAACACCATCGATGTCCCAATTTCGCTTGCTGCGCTTGGCTCGGAAAGACTGGATACGCTTCAAGTCAACGAACTAAGGGACTTTGTGGGGCAGGTGCCCAATCTCTTCGTGAACAATTTCAATGGTCGGTCAGACACAGTTCGTTTGTTCATTCGCGGCATCGGGCAAAATGATGTGACGCTGACCCAAGACCCCTCGGTCGGGCTCTATGTCGATGGTGTCTATGTCGGGACGACGGTGGGCGCGGCGTTCGAATCGGAAGATCTGGAGCGCGTCGAAGTGCTTCGTGGACCGCAGGGCAGTCTTTACGGCCGCAATACGACGGGAGGCGCTGTCAACATCATTACCGCAAAGCCGCAACTTGACGGATTCCATGCCAAGGGAAGCCTGACCTATGGCAATTACAACGACCGCCGCGGAAGCGTCATGCTCAATGCTCCGTTGGGCGAGAAAATCGCCGTGCGGCTCACGGGCTTGTTGCGCAAGCGGGACGGATTGCAGGAAAACACAGGACTTGGGCGCGATTTTGCCGAGGTCAATCATACTGCGTTTCGAGGAGCGATCCGGATCAAGCCGACTGATGCGTTCACAATCGATTATGCATTCGATTATTCTCACAACAAGGATACCGGAACGCTGACGGTGCCGACCGCCGGCGCGGCGGCAAGCTTTCCGATTGCCGCACCATTTCCGATTCCGGGTACATTTGGCTTTGCGACCGGCTTGACTTCGCTCGTCAACACCTTCTCGGTTCCGTCGCCGTTCCTCTCTGGTCGACCAAAGAGCGCACAAGCGCTTCGCCCGATCCTGCAGAACGACGGCAAGGTTTCCTCGCACGCGCTGACACTCGAATATGAGGCAAGCGATGCACTTACCATCCGTTCGATTACCGGCCACCGGCGGATCAACAATTTCCAGGGTGCGGACAATCTGCCGGTCCATCAGGCATCCATCGTCACCAGTGTGATCGCCTCCGTGCTTCCGACCCTCCCGGTCGGAACGGTGCTGAATGTGATTGGCCCGAACGGCGCGGCCTACACGACCGATGATATCCATTTCAAAAGCACTTCGGAAGAAATCCAGGCGCTTGGCAAGATCGGAGACACGTTCGAGTATGTGATGGGAGGCTATTATTACCAAGACAGCGCAAATCAGAATGTCGTCGGCGGCGCGATCGGTTCGGGCCCGTTGATTCTCCCGAACTTTACGACGATCCGCAACAAATCCTATGCCGCATTCGGCGAACTGACATTCCATCCCGGCGGGAATGCCGGATTCAATATTACGCTGGGCGGGCGTTACTCGCATGACCGAAGGGTGGCGACCCGGATCAACGAGCGATCGGTTTCCTTTGCTGCACTCGGCGGCTTCACGGCCGATAACTGCGCGTTCTTCCTCGCCAATCGAACGCTTCTGACTTGTACTCCTGGAGGTGCCGTTGCGGCCGCCAGCTACGCGGGCAGCTTCAACAATTTCTCGCCCTCGCTGACTGTGGCTTACAAGGTCAACGACGCACTCAACCTTTATGCAAAATATGTACGTGGTTATAAGTCTGGCGGCACGTCACAGCGGTCTGCCAATCCAATCAATTTTGCACAAGGCTTCCAGCCGGAAAAAGTCTCCTCCTTCGAAGCTGGGCTGAAAGGCAAGTTCCTCGATAACCGCCTCAATGCCTCGATTGCCGGGTTCTATATGAAGCTCAACAGCTTGCAGGCAAGCGTCCAGACTGGCGCGACAGCCGGCGATCGCGATTTCATCGGCATCAACGGCAATGAGATTTATGGCGTCGAATTTGACCTCACAGCTGCACTTACCCGTGAGCTGTCTCTGGGTGTGAGCGGCGCGCTGCTCAAGGCTACGATCGGCGAACGCTCTGCCAGTGTCCTGCTCGACACCGGTGTCGTGCAGGTGCAGAACTTCATTTCGGATCAGACTTCGGCACCAAAATCCTCGTTCAATGTAAATGTCGATTACAACCGCGATCTGAATGATGATTGGGCAATCGGCTTCCACTCAAACCTGAGCTACCAAAGCTCGGTCGAAACCTCGACGAACGTGCTTGATAATCGCACCATCGC
>JANLST010000449.1:0-10319 GCA_031362505.1 Sphingomonadales bacterium | reverse complement strand
GGAGATTCATATTGAATTCTATGTGGAACTTCATATAGAAAACACTTATAAAATTGAAAAAAAAAATCTCAAATTGGTGAAAAACATAATTTTTTTTTTTTGTTCGAAGATCGCGCCATCTGCCGCGAGCCGGTCTATATTGGGCGTTCGAACCCGCCCGCCGGCCATGCCGCCGCCGAAGGTGGAGATATCATTGATGCCCAGATCGTCGGCCAGGATGAAAATGATGTTAGGCGGACGTTGCGCCGCAGGCACCGTGGCCACGTTGGGACCACGAGCCCAGACTATAGGACGGTTGGCGGCAATTGGCGCCCTGCCAACACGTGTGACCATATAGAGAATCAGGGCCTTACGGTTCAGATAGGCGAGACCCGCCAAAGTGACAGCTATCGCCGCGAGGCCCAGCAAGACCTTCTTCCAGCGTCTCATCCTGTCCGCTCCATCCATCTAATGGCATTGGATATGCCGATATGTTGGATGCAAAGTCAATCATCCTCGAATGGCTCCTCGCGCGCTTGCGGGATAACAGAAATGATTGTGGCCGTTCCCGTCTTTAGCCGCTATCGCCAGACGATGAAGGATTGTTCGCAGTGCGTGGTTCGCAACCGCGCGATTTGTGCGGGGCTGCTGCCTGACGAACTTGAGGTTCTGGGGCGCCTTGGCCGCAAGCAGCTCGTGCAGCGCGGACAGACCGTGGTTTGGGAAGGCGACGAGTCGCTGATCGTCGCCAATGTCATCGAAGGCGTTCTCAAGGTGTCCATGAGCATGTCCGATGGCCGTGAGCAGATCGTCGGTGTTGTTTTTCCATCGGACTTCATTGGTCGACCTTTCGGCAAGGCCAGCCCCTATAGTGTCACCGCGCTCACGGACGCCGAACTGTGTATCTTCACGCGCTCCGCCTTTGACATTTTCGCCCGGGAGCACCCGGAACTTGAGCACAAGCTGCTCCGGCGCACGCTCGAAGAACTGGATCGCGCGCGCGAATGGATGCTGCTGCTCGGCAAAAAATCGGCGAGCGAGCGGATTGCGACCTTGCTTCTGGAAATGTCGGCCCGGCTCGGCGCGCAGGGGTGTCATGCCGACCCTGCCGCGCTTAACCGGTTCGACCTGCCACTCGACCGGCAACAAATTGGAGACTTGCTGGGCCTGACCATTGAAACAGTCAGCCGTCAGATGACAAAACTGAAGAGCGCGGGCCTGATCGATTTGCCCGACCGCAAGCATGTGATCATCAACGATCGTTTGCGGCTGAGCGATTTGGCGATGGCTGCCTAAGGCAGCGCCTCGGTTTTGTTGACCTAGATCAAGGAACACATTTCCCGCCCGGTTCAAGGCTGAACCGGAAACGCGAATCCAACGCGTTTCGGGGAAAGACTATGGATGACTTGTTGACGCGCGCTGGCGCGTGGTTTCTCGTTGCGCTGTTGGCATTCTTCGGGATCATGGGCAGCGCCGATTTCGGATATTCGGTACATCTGACGATAATCTGCATTGCAGCCTTGCTCGCAGCTGTTGCATCCACGCGCGGCTTCGACTTTGCCACGCAGCGATTCACGTTGACGGGGCAACGAGCCGATGTGTCACGCTATGATGATGATCCCGTCCGATGGGGCGTGATCGCTACACTTTTCTGGGGTATCGCGGGATTTCTCGCGGGCCTTTATATAGCGCTGGAACTCGCCTTTCCGGCGCTCAATCTCAACATCGAATATCTCAGCTTCGGACGCCTGAGGCCATTGCATACCTCCGCAGTGGTCTTTGCGTTCGGAGGCAATGCGTTGATCTCGACGAGTTTCTACGTCGTTCAGCGCACGTGCCGGGCGAGGCTCGCTTTCCCCAGTCTCGCCCGGTTTGTGTTCTGGGGCTATCAGCTCTTCATCGTCCTCGCCGCGACCGGATATTTGCTCGGCATTACCGAAGCCAAGGAATATGCCGAGCCCGAATGGTATGTCGATATCTGGCTGACCATCGTCTGGCTCGCTTATCTCGCTGTGTTTGTTGGGACCATCGTCAAGCGCAAGGAACCCCATATTTACGTGGCAAACTGGTTCTATCTGAGTTTTATCATCACCGTGGCGATGCTTCACCTCGTCAATAACCTTTCGATGCCGGTCAGCCTGCTGGGATCAAAAAGCTATAGCGCCTTTGCCGGGGTTCAGGATGCGCTGACGCAGTGGTGGTACGCCCACAATGCTGTCGGTTTCTTTTTGACGGCGGGCTTCCTCGCGATGATGTACTATTTCGTGCCCAAACAGGCTGAACGGCCGGTTTACAGCTACCGTCTGTCGATCATCCATTTCTGGTCTCTGATCTTCCTGTACATCTGGGCGGGGCCGCATCACTTGCACTACACCGCGCTGCCCGACTGGGCGCAGACTCTGGGAATGGTCTTCTCGATCATGCTCTGGATGCCGAGCTGGGGCGGAATGATCAATGGCCTGATGACCCTGAACGGTGCCTGGGACAAGATCCGCACCGATCCGATTATCCGCATGATGGTTATCGCGCTCGCCTTTTACGGCATGAGCACATTCGAAGGGCCGATGATGTCAATCAAGTCGGTCAATTCGCTCTCGCACTATACCGACTGGACGATCGGCCACGTTCATAGCGGCGCACTTGGCTGGAACGGGATGATCACATTCGCGTGCATGTACTATCTTGTCCCGCGCCTCTGGGGGCGTCAGCGGATGTATTCGCTCCGTATGATCAACTGGCACTTCTGGCTGGCGACGCTGGGTATCGTCTTCTACGCATCGGCCATGTGGGTGGCGGGCATCATGCAGGGATTGATGTGGCGCGAATATGGGGCGGACGGCTATCTCGTCTATTCCTTCGTCGAAACTGTCGCGGCCATGTTCCCGATGTACGTGATCCGCGCGGCCGGTGGTGCGCTTTACCTCACTGGCGCGCTGATCATGGTATTCAACGTCTGGAGGACGATTGCCGGTCATCAACGGCAGGAAAGACCGATGACCGAGACGCCCTATGATGCCGAGGCAGATCGCCCCTTCATCGCCGTTCCAGCCGCGTAAGGAGTACGAACAATGGCAAACATACTCCGCGATCACAAGAAGCTGGAACGCAACGTCAGCCTGCTTGGGCTGTTCGCGCTCATTGCCGTCGCGATAGGCGGGATCGTCGAGATTGCCCCACTCTTCTGGATCGATTCCACCGTGGAAAAGGTTCAGGGAATGCGTCCCTATACTCCGCTCGAACTGGCCGGGCGGAACATCTATATGCGCGAAGGCTGTTACACTTGCCACAGCCAGATGATCCGTCCGTTCCGCGATGAAGTGGAACGCTACGGCCATTATAGCCTCGCCGCCGAAAGCATGTACGACCATCCGTTTCAATGGGGATCAAAGCGCACAGGCCCGGATCTGGCGCGCGTGGGCGGTCGATACTCTGACGAATGGCATGTTCAGCATCTCAAGGATCCGCGCGCCGTGGTGCCTGAATCGATCATGCCGGGCTTTGCTTTCATGGCAGGCCGCGAATTGAAACCCGGCGACATGACCGCGCACCTTACAGCACTAAGCCGGGTCGGGGTGCCTTACGCCAAGGCGGCCATTGCGGCGGCAAACGACGATCTGGTCGCGCAGGCCGATCCCGATGCCAATAGCGATGGCTTGAAGACCCGTTACCCCAAGGCGCAGGCTCGCGATTTCGATGGCAATCCGGGCCAGGTCACTGAATTGGATGCGCTGGTCGCATATCTCCAGATGCTAGGCACGCTGGTCGATGTGGAAAAGGCAGCCCCTATGGAGCAGCCCCGATGAATTATGATGCGTTGCGCCATTTCGCTGACAGTTGGGGTCTGGTGATGATGGCAGTACTATTCATCGCTTTCGTGGGCTGGACCTTCCGCAAAGGTGCATCGACCCATCATGACAACGCCGCCAACATGATCTTCAAGGAAGACGACCATGTCTGAGAACAAGCGCATCGATGAACCGACCGGAACCCAGACTGTTGGCCATGAATGGGACGGTATCGAGGAACTCGACACACCAATGCCCCGCTGGTGGGTGCTGACGTTTTGGGCCTGCATCCTCTGGGCCATTGGCTATGTCATCGTCTATCCTGCCATACCAATGTTCAACAGTGCCACGGCGGGCCTGTGGAATTGGTCCAGCCGCGGCGACTTGGTTCGTGAAATGACGGCCGAGGCAAGACGGCGCGCGCCGATCACCGCCGCACTGGCGGCCATTCCGGTTGATCGTCTGGAAGACGATCCAAAGCTTTTGCAAGCGGCCGTGGAAGGCGGACGTGCTGCGTTCAAGGTGCATTGCATCCAATGTCATGGCTCCGGCGCGGCCGGATCGAAAGGCTATCCCAACCTCAACGATGATGACTGGCTGTGGGGAGGCGACCTTCAGGCGATCCGCTACACGCTCACCCACGGAGTGCGAAATCCAGACCACAAAGATACCCGCTTTTCACAAATGCCAGCCTTTGATGGTGTTTTGAATCCGGGCGAGATTGACGCGGTTGTTGCCTATGTGCGTTCAATTTCCGGCCAGCAGAAGCCGAACGCGGCATCGGTCAAGGGAGGCACTCTGTTCGCGACCAATTGCGTGGTGTGCCACGGCCCGGACGGCAAGGGCCTGCGCGAATTCGGCGCGCCGAATCTGACTGACCAGATATGGCTCTATGGTGGCGATAAGGATACACTGCGCGCGACGATCACCAAAAGCCGTTATGGCGTGATGCCGCGCTGGAACAATAGGCTCGACCCAGTCACGATCAAGATGCTGGCCGCCTTTGTCCATTCGCTGGGTGGCGGCGAAGCATCGACTGCGCCCAAGGCGGCAACAGATGTCCAGCCTTGAGGACCTGACCGGCCCGAACCAACATCTCTACGCCAAGCGCAAGGGCGTTTATCCCAAGGCGGTCGACGGTTTCTTCCGCCGCTTCAAATGGGTGATCATGGCGATCACGCTGCTCATCTACTATGTCACACCGTGGCTGCGTTGGGACCGCGGCGCCTATGCCCCCGATCAGGCGGTGCTGATAGACTTGGCGCACCGCAGATTTTACATGTTCCAGATCGAAATCTGGCCGCATGAGTTTTATTATGTGGCAGGCTTGCTTGTCATGGCCGGGATCGGGCTGTTTCTTGTGACGTCTGCGGTCGGTCGTGCCTGGTGCGGCTATGCCTGCCCGCAAACCGTATGGACCGACTTGTTCCAGCATGTCGAGCGCTGGATCGACGGAGATCGCAACGCGCAGGTCAGGCTGGCCGCCGCACCTTGGGGTCCTGCCAAGGTCGCAAGACGCGTGTCGAAATGGGGAATTTGGCTGTTCATCGGCTTCTGGACGGGCGGCGCATGGATCATGTATTTTGCCGATGCGCCAACACTGACAGTAAATTTCTGGGCCGGTCAGGCGGCACCCGTCGCCTATGCCACCGTCGGCATTCTTACCGCGATCACGTTTATTTTCGGCGGATTCATGCGTGAACAGGTGTGTATCTACATGTGCCCTTGGCCGCGAATCCAGACGGCCATGCTTGACGAGAAGTCGCTCGTTGTTACCTACAAGGACTGGCGCGGAGAGCCTCGGACACACGGCCTGAAAAAGGCAGCCGAATCGACCCTCGACACGGGAGACTGTATCGATTGCAACCAGTGTGTTGCGGTTTGCCCGACCGGGATCGACATTCGTGAAGGCCCACAGATTGGCTGTATCACTTGCGCCTTGTGCATTGATGCGTGTGACAAGGTGATGGAGCAGATCGGAAAACCGCGGGGCCTGATCGACTATTGTACGCTCGACGATGCAGCCATTGAAAAGGCAGGGGGGGTCGGCGCGCCGATCCTCAAGACGTTATTCCGCCCCCGGACGCTGGCCTATTTCGCAATCTGGGGAAGCATTGGTCTGGCCATGCTTTTCACGCTTGGCCAACGAACGCGGCTCGATCTTGCCGTGCAACAGGACCGCAACCCCGTCTATGTCCGCCTGTCCGACGGCAGCATTCGCAATAATTACACACTCAAGATCAGGAACATGGAAACGCGGCCGCGAAGGATCACTGTGTCGATAGCGGGGCTTGAACGAGCCCAGGCGTGGACAGCCGACGGCAGCCGGGAATCCGCCCGCCCGGCGATCAACGTCAAGGTCGAGCCTGATAGCGTGACCAAGTTGCGCCTGTTCGTGGCGGGGCCGTCAGAGGGTCCTGAACATGCAAAATATACAATCACGCTCAGCGATCCGTCCGATGGCAAAAGCAAAGCGACCGATGCGGTGATGTTTGAACGCCCCGAAACAGATGATCGCCGCACAGGAGATAACGAATGACACGCCCCTTCACCGGCTGGCACATGACGATGATCCTTGTTGTCTTTTTTGGCATTGTCATTGTGGTCAACCTGATCATGGCGCGATACGCGATTGACACATTTGGTGGTACCGTGGTCGATAACAGCTATGTTGCCAGCCAGAATTACAATCGCTGGCTTGCAGAGGCAGACACGCAGGCAAAGCTCGGATGGAGCCCAAAAGTCTCGCTTGATCCTGCGCGGCGGGTTAAACTTGTCGTATTGAAAGGCGGCGCGCCGATTACAAACATCGCTGCAGCGGGCGTTGCCATTCATCCGCTTGGTCGTGCACCGTCGATCCCGCTCACTTTTATATCATCTTCAAACGGTGGATTATTGGCCAATCAGGCTTTGCCTGCCGGGCGCTGGCGCGTGCAGTTATCGCTCCGCAAGGGCGCTGACATTTTGAAGCTTGATCAGCCTGTCCAATGACCGCCACGCCAAACCTGACAGGACCCGCTGCACTGCCGAAAAGCGATTTTTCGGTGCCGGGCATGCGCTGTGCCGGATGTCTGTCAAAGCTTGAAACTGGCCTTCCGCTTCAGCCAGGGATCGTGGCAGCCCGCGTCAACTTTACCGCCAAACGGGTCATGGTGACCCACGTGCCCGAAATGGATCGGCCCGCACTTCAAAAGGCGTTTGCGGCACTGGGCTTTGAGGCGATAGCGCTCGACGGTGGGCTGTTGCTTGGGTCGTCACATGACAGCCACATGCTTTTGAAGGCGATGGCGGTGGCAGGGTTCGCGATGATGAACATCATGCTGCTTTCCGTCTCGGTTTGGTCGGGGGCAACCGGGGTCACGCGCGATCTGTTTCATTGGCTTTCGGCGATGATCGCGTTGCCGACAATTGCCTATTCCGGTCGGCCCTTCTTCAAATCGGCATGGATGGCACTCAGTCACAGGCGCACAAACATGGATGTGCCGATTTCGATTGGCGTAACCCTTGCGGCATCGCTCAGCGTTTTTGAAACGATCACACATGGTCCGCATGCCTATTTCGATGGCGCTGTCATGCTGTTGTTTTTTCTTTTGACTGGCCGATGGCTCGACAGCGTGATGCGAGACCGTGCCCGGGATGGCGTAAACGCGTTGCTCAAGAACACCGCGCCAGGGGCACTGGTTCTCGGCGAAGATGGACGTACGGCGTGGTGTGCTGCCAACGATCTCAGACCCGGGATGGTGATGATTGTGGCCGCCGGCGATCGACTGGCTGCCGATGGCACCATCATTCAAGGAGCCAGCCAGTTCGATCTGTCGCTGCTAACCGGCGAAAGTACCCCGCAAGCGGTTGGGCAGAACAGCGTCGTGCTTGCAGGTACGCTCAATATCGATGCACCGGTTCATGTTCGTGTGACCGCAGCCGGTGCCGATACCAGTATCGCCGATATTGCGCGTCTGATGGAGCAGGCAACCCAAAGCAAATCGCGCTATGTCCGCATTGCCGATCGGGCCGCGCGTTTTTATGCGCCCGCAGTTCACACGCTGGCCTTGCTGAGTTTCGCCGGCTGGATGCTGATGGGTGCGGGCTGGCATCAAAGCATCTTGATTGCAGTTGCGGTCCTCATCATTACCTGTCCATGTGCGTTGGGATTGGCAGTGCCTGCGGCGCAGATCGTGGCGGCGGGCGCGTTGATGCGGGCCGGTGTTCTGGTCAAGGACGGGTCCGCGCTCGAACGACTGGCAGAGGTCGACCTTGCACTCTTCGACAAGACGGGGACGCTCACCCTGGGGCGCCCCGTGCCGGTCAACCTTGATCTCGCAACGTCCGATCAGAAGGCGGTGATGCTGGCGCTTGCGCGTGCTAGCCGCCACCCATTGAGCGAAGCCTTGCGCCGATCGCTTGAAAGTGAAGGCGTCAAGGCTGCGCTCGTCGATGCCGTGTCTGAAGTCGCAGGCACAGGCGTCTCGGCCAACGTTCACGGTCGCAAGGTCATGCTGGGTCGCCCGGTACACTTTAACGCGAGCAACGCAATGGCGACTGAAATGACGATCGAGGGCGCGGCCTCCTTTATTGTCACTTTCGATGACCCGCTTCGGCCCGACGCGGCAGAAACGATCGCGGCCCTGAGCGCGCTTGGCATCCCGTCTGCCATTCTTTCGGGTGATCGTGCCGCAGCCGTCGGCCCGATCGCGCGCAGCCTGGGCCTTACCGCACAGACCTCGATGTTGCCGCAGGACAAACTCGACGCCATTAGCCGTCAATCCTCAGAGGGCCGCAAGATCTTGATGATTGGGGACGGTCTGAATGACGGCCCCGCCCTTGCCGCCGGTCATGCTGCGATCGCGCCAGCTTCTGCAAGCGATGCCGGCCAGAATGCTGCAGACATTGTTTTTCTGGGCGATAGCCTTTCACCCGTTTCCTCTGCCATCCGCGCGGCCCGCAAGACACAGTCGATTGTCCGGCAAAACTTTATCCTCGCGATCGGCTATAATATCGTCGCGGTGCCTCTCGCGATGCTTGGGATGGTGACGCCTTTGATTGCCGCGCTTGCGATGTCGGGATCATCGCTGATTGTGGTCGCCAACGCCCTGAGACTGCGAAACGCCGCGCGATGAACGGTATCATGATCCTTATCCCGATTGCCCTCGGTCTAGGACTGATTGGACTCGCCGCGTTTTTCTGGTCGGTAATGGACGGTCAGTTCGACGATCCGGACGGTTCGGCGTTACGCATATTGAATGATGACGACAGGCCCATCGAGTGATGCGAGAATGTCCGACATGGGTTATCATTTTCGCACTGCTGGCGCTGGGAAACGCTGCCGAACCTGCGCCATAATGCCGGGGTGAAGCCGCGCAAGGGAATGTGTTTTGGGCACACCTTTACTAATCTTTCGACAACCGGGAGACTTGGCAGGGCGTTCCCTCCTCCATCTATTTCTTCTTCTGGATCCTCATCACGATCGGCCCTGCGACCGTGAGTAGTCACTCCACGGTTACAGACTTGGCGAGATTCCTCGGCTGGTCCACATCTGTCCCCTTCGCGCAGGCGACGTGATAGGCGAGCAACTGGACCGGGACTGCATAGACGAGCGGCGCGATCAGCGGGTGGACGGCAGGCATCTCGATTGTCGCCTTGGCGTCGCTGCCTGCCGAAGCGAGCCCTTCGGCGTCGGAGATCAGGACGACCTGTGCGCCGCGCGCCATTGCTTCCTGCATGTTGCTGACGGTCTTTTCGAACAGGGGGCCAGCAGGGGCGATCACGATCAGCGGCACCTTGTCATCAATCAGCGCGATCGGCCCATGCTTCATTTCGCCCGACGCATAACCCTCGGCATGGATATAGCTGATTTCCTTGAGCTTGAGAGCGCCTTCCAGCGCCATCGGATAATCGACCCCACGCCCGAGATAGAGCACGTCGCGTGCTTCCGCGATCGTATGCGACATTTTCTGGATGTCTTCATCACGCGCAAGCGCGGCGTTCATCGCGGCGGGCGCCTCTGTCAGATGGCCCACGATCTCACGTTCATCTTCGGCCGTCATCCTTCCCTTGGCGCGGGCGAGGTTGACCGAGAGCGCGGCCATGACGGCGAGTTGGCAGGTAAAGGCCTTGGTCGAAGCAACACCAATTTCGGGCCCGGCATGGGTCGGCAGGAGCAGATCGACCTCGCGCGCCATCGAACTGGTCGGCACGTTGATGATCCCCGCGGTTGTGACCCCATTTGCCTTCATGTGACGCAGAGCCGCCAGCGTATCAGCGGTCTCACCCGATTGCGAAACGACGACGCCGAGCACCTTGCCGGTCAGCACCGGATCGCGGTATCGGAACTCCGACGCAACATCGACATCGACTGGCAAACGCGCCATTTGCTCGATCCAGTATTTGCCGATCATCCCGACATAGGACGCGGTGCCGCAGGCGACGATCACGACGCGCTCGATCTCAGACAGGTCGAAGTCCATTTGCGGCATGGCCACCTGCATTTCCAGCGGGCGGATATAGCTTTGCAGCGTCTGCGCCACGACCACAGGCTGTTCGTAGATTTCCTTCTGC
>JANLST010000420.1:0-2258 GCA_031362505.1 Sphingomonadales bacterium | reverse complement strand
GCTCAAAAAGGCCGAAGCAACACAGGAAGCTGGCGGCCGCGCGCCGATCAAGACCTGGTCGCGGCGTTCCACGATCCTGCCGCAATTCGTTGGGCTTACGTTCAATGTCTATAATGGCCGCAAGTTCGTTCCTGTCTCGGTGAACGAAGATATGGTCGGCATGAAACTCGGTGAATTCGCGCCCACGCGCTATTTCCCCGGCCATGCCTCTGACAAGAAGGGCAAGCGCTAATGTCCAAATCGGTCTCCCCCCGCAGGGTCGGCGAGAAAGAGGCGCTGGCTGTCGGCACGACGATTCGTGGCTCCGCCCAGAAACTCAATCTGGTCGCGGCACTTATTCGCAACCGCAAGGTCGGCGACGCGTTGAACATCCTGTCCTTCTCGAAACGCGCGATGGCAATCGATGTGAAAAAGGTACTCGCAAGCGCCATCGCCAATGCCGAGAACAACCATAACCTTGATGTCGATGCGCTCGTTGTCGCGGAAGCCAGTGTTGGCAAGGCGCTCTCGATGAAGCGCTTTGCGACCCGTGCCCGTGGTCGTTCGAGCCAGATCGTCAAGCCGTTCAGCCGCCTGCGCGTGGTTGTCCGTGAAGTCGAAGAAAAGGACGCCTGATATGGGTCAAAAATCAAATCCGATCGGGCTTCGTCTCCAGATCAACCGGACCTGGGATAGCCGCTGGTACGCGGAAGGCGCCGATTATGGCCGCCTCCTGCTCGAGGATCTGGAAATCCGCAAATTTATCATGAAGACGCTGCCCCAGGCTGCGATTTCCAAGGTTGTCATCGAACGCCCGGCCAAACTTTGCCGCGTGTCCATCTATGCCGCACGCCCTGGCGTTATTATCGGCAAAAAGGGCACCGACATTGAAAAGCTGCGCAAGACGCTGGGAACGATGACGTCTTCGGATGTGTCGTTGAACATCGTCGAAATCCGCAAGCCGGAAGTCGATGCCAAGCTGGTTGCGCAGGGCGTTGCCGACCAGCTTGAACGTCGTATCGCGTTTCGCCGTGCCATGAAGCGTGCGGTTCAGTCGGCGCTGCGTCTCGGCGCTGAAGGGATCAAGATCACGTGCGGCGGGCGTTTGGGCGGTGCTGAAATCGCACGCACCGAATGGTATCGCGAAGGCCGCGTTCCGCTGCACACCCTGCGCGCCAATGTCGATTATGCCGAAGCGACGGCACACACCGCTTATGGTGTTTGCGGGATCAAGGTCTGGATCTTCAAGGGTGAAATCCTGGGCCATGATCCGATGGCAACCGACCGCCTGATGATGGACGCGCAAACGTCCGGCGTCCGGCCAGCGCGTTAAGAGAGAGCAAGAACAATGCTGCAACCAAAACGCACAAAATTCCGCAAGGCGCACAAGGGCCGCATCCACGGCGATGCCCCGGGTGGGACGACATTGAACTTCGGGTCTTACGGCCTGAAGGCGATGGAACCCGACCGGATCACTGCACGGCAGATCGAGGCCGCCCGTCGCGCTATCACGCGCCACATCAAGCGCCAGGGGCGTTTGTGGATCCGGGTGTTCCCGGATGTGCCAGTCTCATCCAAGCCCGCCGAAGTTCGGATGGGCAAGGGTAAGGGTTCTCCGGAATTCTGGGTGGCGCGGGTAAAGCCCGGCCGTATTCTTTTCGAACTGGACGGCGTGTCCGGTCCGCTGGCGGCTGTGGCCTTCCAGCGCGCCGCGATGAAACTGCCGATCAAGGTCAAGGTCGTTGCCCGTCTGGGTGACACCTCGCATCTGGGAGCATAGTGATGACGAAGATCACTGACCTCAAAGTTAAAACCGATGACCAGCTGGTCGAGCAACTTGTCGAGCTGAAGCGCGAGGCATTCAACCTGCGTTTCCAAGCCGCGACCAACCAGCTCGAAAAGCCTGCCCGTGTGCGTGTGGTCCGTCGCACCATCGCTCGCATCAAGACGCTCCAGTCTCAGCGCACCAGCGCTGCGACCAAGGCCTGAAGGAAGACTCGATGCCAAAACGTATCCTGACTGGAACCGTCGTGTCCGACAAGACCGACAAGACCGTCGTTGTGAAGGTTGAGCGCAAGGTGAAGCACCCGCTTTACGGCAAGATCATTCGTCGCTCGAAAAAATACCACGCGCATGACGAGGCCAATACCTTCAAGGAAGGCCAGATCGTGCGGATTGAGGAGTGCGCGCCGATTTCAAAGCTGAAATCCTGGCGTGTCGTTGACGGCGGTGGTGTGGCCACCCCGGCTGAGCTGGAGGCCTGATCCATGATCCAGATG
>JANLST010000374.1:0-1514 GCA_031362505.1 Sphingomonadales bacterium | reverse complement strand
ACCTGGCTTGATCCCGGTTACATCTTTGGCAACCTCGATCACTTCGCCAGCCACTTCCATGCCGGGCACGAACGGCGGGTCGGGCCGAACCTGGTATTTTCCGAACGTCATCAACAAATCGGGAAAGTTGAGGCCCGCAGCGCGCACAGCAATACGAACCTCACCGTCCCGAAGTGGTCGTTCAACCTGCTCCTCGATTCGGATCGCGTCGGGGCCTGTCAGCGAAGTGCAGATGGCTGCACGGTAACGACCCGTCATGCGGAACGCTCCTTCCGCAATTTGTCCCAATGGGCGATACGCTCAGCAATCCTGGACTCGAAACCACGCTCGACCGGCTTGTAGAATGTCTGTGGTGCCATTTCTTCGGGCCAGTAATTCGCACCGCTGAACCCTTCATTCGCGTCGTGGTCATAGGTATAGTCTTTGCCATAGCCGATGTCCTTCATCAGCCGTGTTGGCGCGTTGAGAATATTGGCTGGCGGCATGAGCGACCCCGTTTCGCGAGCGGACGTCCAAGCGGATTTTTGCGCAACATAAGCAGCGTTCGATTTTGGCGCCGTAGCAAGATAGAGACAGGCCTGCACGATCGCGAGCTCGCCCTCGGGACTTCCGAGGAAGTCATAGGCATCCTTCGCAGCGAGGCACTGGACCAAAGCCTGCGGATCGGCGAGGCCCACATCCTCGCTCGCGAACCGGACGAGGCGGCGCAGAACATAGAGCGGTTCCTCGCCTGCCACTAGCATTCGCGCCATGTAGTAGAGCGCCGCCTGTGGATCGGAACCGCGCAGCGCCTTGTGGAGAGCGGAAATCAGGTTGTAATGCCCTTCGCGATCCTTGTCATAGACCGGCATTCGGCGATGAAGCAGTTCGGACAGCGCGGCAGGATCCAGCGGTTTGGAAATCCCGATCGAAACGAGCGTTTCGACCTGATTGAGAAGAAATCGGCCGTCACCATCTGCGCTCGCAATCAGCGCAGCGCGTGCGTCGAAGGTCAGGGGCAGGGGGTTGCCGGTACTCGCTTCTGCTCGATCAAGCAGGGTCTCGAGCGCGGTGGCGTCGAGGCGATGAAGAATCAGAACCTGGGCGCGGCTCAGCAAGGCCGCATTCAACTCGAAGCTCGGGTTTTCGGTGGTGGCGCCGACGAGTGTAATGGTACCATCCTCAACAAATGGCAGGAACCCGTCCTGTTGCGACCGGTTGAAACGATGAATCTCGTCCACGAACAGCAGTGTGCGTTGACCAACGCGCGCGTGATCACGCGCGCTTGCAAAAAGTTTCTTCAGGTCGGCGACGCCAGAAAACACTGCGGAAATTGCTTCAAAACGGAGGCCAACAGCATCTGCCAAGAGGCGTGCCATCGTCGTTTTACCGGTTCCCGGTGGTCCCCACAGTATGATCGATGCCAGTTTCCCGGCAGCGACCATTCTTCCGATCGCGCCGTCGGTGCCAGTCAGATGATCTTGCCCGACAATTTCATCCAGCGAACGCGGACGCAAACGCTCTGCGAGCGGCGC
>JANLST010000215.1:0-9571 GCA_031362505.1 Sphingomonadales bacterium | reverse complement strand
TTTGATACCGTAGATGCCAATTTGCGACTGGGTTTCGCGGTCGATTCACGTGATTTTGGTGTGGCTGCGCGTATGCTTCATCTTCTTGGACAGGACAGGATCCGGCTGCTGACCAATAATCCAGACAAGGTGACGGAGCTTGCCGCTTCAGGGATCGAGATAATCGAACGGGTTCCACATCACCTGCCACCCAACCCGCATAACGAGCGTTATCTAGCAACGAAGCGGGATCGTACTGGCCATCAGCTATAGCGGAATCTCGTCAAACCCATAGGCGATGCGGTGCACTCCAACCGCGCGAAGGGTTTCCGCATGCGCGTCTCGATTTCGGATGTGGGACGCTGCACAGAGGCCGACGACATGCATTCCAGCGGCGACTGCAGCGGTCGCGCCGATCGGCGAATCCTCGATTGCAAGACAGTCGCGGGGCGCAATTCCAAGGCCCCTGGCTGCATTGAGATAAACGTCAGGGTGCGGCTTGCCTCTCGTCAGTTGTGCGGCGCTAAACAGGCGGTCGCCAAAGTAATGGCACAAGCTGACCCGTTCGAGTTTGTGCGCAATCCATTCAGGCTCGCTCGAGGATGCGATGGCGAGTGGCAAGTGCTGCACCCGGTCGAGGAATGCATCAATTCCACACACCGTAGTTAAGTGCCTGTCCATCAGCGATGCGGCCCGCGCGAAATAGAGTGATTCGAAATCAGATGGCAAACTATGGCCCAATCCGGCTTCGATTTGGCTCACACAATCCGCCCAACGATGCCCACAATACCGGTCGAGCGCATCTTCGAAGCTGGTGTCGAGTCCGATTTCCGTAAGGCATTCCGCGAGTGCCAAATTGGCAGGGACTTCGCTGTCCACGATTACGCCATCAAAATCGAATATGATTGCAGCAGGCGTCATGTCCGCGCCCCGAACAATGCGCTGCCGATACGGACGTGCGTTGCGCCCATCATCACGGCCGTTTCATAGTCGCCGGTCATGCCAATGCTCAGGCCCGCGAGATCATGATCGCGGGCCAGCTTGGCGAGAAGTGCAAAATATGGTGCCGATTCCACGTCGGCAGGCGGGACAGTCATGAGTCCAGCCAGATCAAGGTCGGCAACCTTTGCCTGTGCGATCAGAGTTGAAAGGTCGCTTACGGCGCACCCCCCTTTTTGCGGTTCGTTCCCGATATTGACCTGAATGAAGCAGCGTGGCCGCTTGCCTTGTTTCTTCTGGGCATTGCAAATTGCGGTGATCAAAGAGGGGCGATCGACCGAATGCAGCACGTCGAAAAGTGCAACGGCATCCTCGGCCTTGTTTGATTGCAACTGACCGACCAGGTGAAGCTCGGTGTCAGGATAGTCAGCAAGCAAATCCGGCCACTTTGCTTGTGCTTCCTGAACGCGGTTCTCTCCAAAACGTCGTTGTCCGACCTCAAGCAATGGCAGGATTGCAGCGGCATCATGAGTCTTGGAGATGGCAACCAACTCTACCTCTTCGGGGCGTCGACCTGACAATTTGGCGGCGCGAGCAATATTGTCTTCAACCTTGTCCAGTCGGGATTTTGCGTCTTCACTCATCTACCCGCTATAGGAAGGGTGATGCCCAAACGCCACACCCGCCCCTTGCCACGACTCTGGTTGATGACTGATGAGCGGATGGGAGATGCGCTTTTGCCGTCGATCGGGCGCCTGCCGAAAGGGGCTGGCGTCATTTTCCGGCATTACAGCCTTGCGTCAGCCGAACGCGCGGTTTTGTTTGATGCAGTAAAGCGCGTCGCCCGAGCGCGCCGATTGATGCTTGTATTTCGCGGCAGACAGGGCGGTCATGGCCGACATCGCGGAGCGTTGACGGCGCCGGTGCACTCGATCCCTGAACGTATCGCGGCAGAACGCAATGGTGCGCGGCTGATTTTCGTGTCGCCCGTTTTTCCGACAACCTCGCACCCCGGTGGCAGGGCGCTGGGTCGGGTCGGATTCGGGCAACTCATTCGGGGAAGCGCGGTGCCCGTCATTGCGCTGGGCGGCATGAATCCCAAGAGGGCGCGGTCATTGGGAGCGTTCGGGATCTATGGATGGGCAGCTATCTCGAGCCTGACTGGCCAAAAACTCTGAATATCAGAAGCGGAAGGCTGTCCCGACATAAACCGCCTGACTGTCGCGACGATTGTCGGCGAGGGGTTGAAGCCGGTTGCGCTCCGATCGGTACCGAACGCCTGCAGTCATATCAAGATTGCGCGTAAGGCGATAAGCCCCGCCCATATCGAGAGAGACACTATCATTTCCTGAAATCGTGCGCGGCGCGCTGCCAATCGCCCTGTCAGCTGCAACCTGGAGGCGCGTGCTCCATTTCCTGGCGTTATAGCTCAGTGTCAAATCAGTCGCTTCACGACCGCCTTGGATCGCTCCGTTATCAATCCGGGTAACGTCGCCCGAAAGTGCGAAACGTTTCCAGCCGATGCCGACACCCAGATTATAGGCAACCGGAGCGATGCCCAGCGTCGCAGGTGTGCCTGCTGCGACTCGATCCGATTCGCTGATTGTGTTGCCCGATCGTGCCCGCACAGCAACCGTCACTGCGCGGTTGCTTTTGCTGGTCGCGGCGGGCGTAAACCGAAATCCTGTGCTGTTAAGGCCGCTGCGCATCAGGGCAGCGGCAAGCACAGGGTCCGCCGCAGCTGGCGTAAAACTGCCGATTCCCATGCGAGGAGTCGCAATGGAAAGGCGTTTCGCAAGGAAGGAATTGCTGGACGCTCCTATGGCCGGCGCGACAGCAAGCGCGGCAACGCACAGCGCCCCCGAAAGACTTGCCAATATGGTCACCCGACGTGTCATGAGCCCAACCGATACTCCGTGTAAATCATCGCTAGCATAGAATCGTACGCGATGCACAGGTCCAAGAGTCACTTTGTTGCGTGCTGTTGCAATTGCTCAACACTCCTGACCGGCCTCTCTGCTTGCGGGATGTTGAAACCTGCCTATAAGGCGCGCGAGTGACGTTTTTCCAAGGATAGTTTGCCATGTTCAGGCCCCTCCCATTAGTTGCAGCTATCACCCTGGCCGCGGCCATTTCCGGCTGTTCCTTCATCAAGGCAGATCTGGCCAAAGGCCTTGGCGGCAAGCCAACGCAGGCGTTCAAGCGCGATCTGGCGGCGTCCAGGGTTACGACGATCGGCGTCAATGCTTATCTGTGGCGTGCTGCTCTCGATACCGTTTCTTTCATGCCGCTGGTTCAGGCTGATCCCAATGGCGGTGTGATCGTGACGGACTGGTATGCCAACCCGGCGTCTCCGAGCGAGCGCATGAAACTGACCATTTCGATTCTGGACCAGGATCTGCGTTCCGATGCACTCCGGGTTGCGGCCTCCCGGCAGGTTTCACAGGGCGGTGGCTGGGTTGATGCTCCGGTGCAGGCGGCGACGGTACAAAAGCTTGAGGAAATTATCCTCACCAAGGCGCGCGACCTTCGTCGGAGCGCCATTGCCGGATAATGGTCCAGTCCCGGTTCAACCCGTTCAAGGCTGACGCGCACTGGCAGAAATTGTGGGAAGAAAGCGGCATTTTTGTCGCGCCCGCCGTGTCTGACAAGCCGAAAGCCTATGTCCTTGAGATGTTTCCCTATCCGTCGGGGCGCATCCATATGGGTCATGTCCGTAACTATACGATGGGCGATGTGCTGGCGCGCTACAAATCAATGACCGGCCATGCCGTACTCCATCCAATGGGCTGGGACGCGTTCGGGATGCCGGCCGAAAACGCGGCGATGGAAAAAAAGGTTCATCCCGGCGGCTGGACGCGCGAGAATATCGCGGCCATGAAAAAACAGCTCAAGCGACTTGGGTTGGCGATCGACTGGACGCGCGAACTGGCGACCTGCGAGCCAGACTATTATGGCCATGAACAAGCGCTGTTCCTTGACCTGCTCAAGGCAGGGCTCGTCTATCGCAAGGAAAGTTCGGTCAACTGGGATCCCGTTGACATGACCGTGCTTGCCAATGAGCAGGTGATTGACGGGCGCGGCTGGCGCTCGGGCGCGCTCGTTGAAAAGAAGAAGCTCAACCAGTGGTTCCTGAAAATCACACAGTTTGCAGACGCGTTACTTGCAGGTTTGCAAACGCTTGACCAGTGGCCGGACAAGGTGCGGCTGATGCAGGAAAACTGGATCGGCAAGTCAAAAGGATTGCGTTGCACCTTCAACTTTGTCGATTCTCCCGATGGTATCGACGTGTTTACGACCCGACCCGACACGATGTTCGGAGCCAGCTTTATCGCAATTGCGGCCGATCACCCCATTGCCGCAGACTTGGCCCAACACGCGCCGGCGCTCCAATCCTTCATTGAGACATGCCACAAGGGCGGGACCACGGCTGCAGATATCGAGACGGCTGAGAAACTTGGCTTCAACACGGGCCTATCTGTCCAGCACCCGCTCGATCCGCACTGGCATTTGCCAGTTTATGTCGCCAATTTTGTGCTGATGGATTATGGCACCGGGGCCATCTTCGGCTGCCCCGCACATGATCAGCGCGATCTGGATTTCGCGCGGAAATATGATCTGTCCGTCACGCGCGTCGTGGCTGAACACGAGGAAGACGATTCCAGTTTCGACGGCGACATCGCCTATACTGGCCCGGGTCGGATCGTGAATTCGCATTTTCTCAATGGCTTGAGCGTCGAGGAAGCGAAGGCCGAAATTATCGCGAAGGCCGAGCATGAAGGTTGGGGCCAGGGCCAGATCCAGTATCGCCTGCGTGACTGGGGCGTTTCCAGACAGCGTTACTGGGGCACGCCAATCCCGATCATCCATTGCGAATTCTGTGGCGCGATGCCTGTACCGCGTTCGCAGCTTCCCGTTGTCCTGCCGGAGGATGTGACATTCGACATGCCCGGCAATCCGCTTGACCGGCACCCGACGTGGAAGAATGTTCCGTGTCCCAATTGCAAGGAACCGGCACGTCGAGAGACCGACACGCTTGATACGTTCGTCGATTCAAGCTGGTATTTCATCCGCTTCGCCAGTCAGCCCAAAGACAAGCCGTTCGACCGGGCGGAGGCCGAACAATGGCTGCCGGTCGGTCAGTATATCGGCGGGGTGGAACATGCGATCCTGCATTTGCTCTACGCGCGCTTCTGGACCCGCGCGCTCCAGCATATTGGGCGGCTTGGCGTTTCCGAGCCCTTCAAGGGACTCTTCACGCAGGGCATGGTGACGCACGAAACCTATCGCGCGATCGAATTGCAAACCGATGCGAAAGGCAATCCGCGCCTTTTCAATGGTGAGCCGGTGATTGACTATCATTGGGTATCGCCTGACGATCTGTATACCGAGGATGACAACCTGTTCGAAAAGGGCACGGGGCTTCCGGTCGAAGTCGGTCGCATCGAGAAAATGTCGAAATCCAAGAAGAACGTCGTCGATCCCGATCCGATGTTCGATCAGTACGGCGCGGACGCCCTGCGCTGGTTCATGCTTTCGGATAGCCCGCCGGAGCGCGATCTCGAATGGTCTGAGGCTGGAATCGAAGGGACATGGCGTTTTGTCAATCGCATCTGGCGGTTGTTCGATACGCTTGATGTCACGGCAGCTGGTGAGGATGCTGCGCTCAACAAACTGCTTCACCGGGCCATCGCAGGCATTGGTGCGGACATTGAAGCACTGACCTTCAACAAGGCCGTCGCCAAGGTCCACGAACTGGTCAATGCCATTGAGAAGGCCGATCCCAGTGCGACCAAGACCGAGGCCATTCGCATATTGGTGCGGCTGATCTCGCCGATGCTCCCCCATCTTGCCGAAGAGGGGTGGATGATCATGGGCGGCCAAGGCCTTGTTGCCATCCAGCCATGGCCCGCACATGATCCTGTCCTGCTGGTTGATGACGAAGTGACGATTGCGATTCAGATCAACGGCAAGCTGCGTGATACGTTGATGCTTTCGAAAGCGGCGGACAAAGCCGCGCTTGAAGCAGCAGCCCTTGCCAGCGACAAGATCATTCGTGCGCTTGATGGGGCCACGCCGAGAAAGGTCATTGTTGTTCCCGGGCGGTTGGTTAACATCGTCGCATGAAACATATCTCCGTCCTTGCCTTGATGTTGTTGGTTTCTGCATGCGGCCTGCGCCCGCTTTATGGCAGCGGCGAAGGAGGCAAGGTCGCGCAAGCGCTGCGTACGGTCGATGTCGCACCCATCGATGGCAAGGCGGGATGGCTGATGCGCAATGCCCTTGATGAGCGACTCGGCCGTGATCGAGGCGCACCTGCCCAATACCGGCTTGAGGTTGAACTTGACGATTCGATTTCGGGCTTTGGCGTCCGTCGTGACGACGCGATTACGCGCGAACGCCGCACTTTGCGGGCGCGCTACCGGCTGGTCGATGCGGCCAAAGGCACCGTCTTGCTCGATTCAACGGCGGGTTCGGACGCCGGTATCGACGTGGTCAGTTCCGAATATGCCACCGTGGCTGCAGAAAACACGGCGCTTGAGCGTCTATCGCAAATCATCGCGGATCAGATTGTTGCGCGTGTTGCGCTTTTCGCAGAGCGTCAGACGCCCGAAAAGTGAAGGCCAATCGCGCCGAAATGGAACGCGCGCTTGAGTCGCCTCCCGCTCATATCAAGTTGTTCCTGCTCTATGGCCCGGATGAAGCCGAGTCGCGGGTGCTGGCCCAGCGCCTCGAACGGGCAATGGGGAGTGGTGCTGAACGCGTCGACTTGGACGGTGCGATGCTCAAGGTCGATCCAGCGCGGCTTGCAGATGAAGCGGCGTCAATCTCGTTGTTTGGAGACAAGCGCCATATTCGCCTGACCGTCATCGGAGACGAATGCTTACCCGCAATCGAAGCGCTGCTTGAGGGGGGCGTGGCAGGCAACCCGGTCGTAGCGATAACGGGCACGCTCCGCCCGACATCGGCCCTGCTCAAGAGGGCGCTTGTCGATCCGGCGGTGCTGGCATGCATAAGTTACGCGCTTGATACGGAAAGGGCTACGTCCCTCGCCGCGGCAATTGCCCGGGAACAGGGATTAAGGCTTGATATGGATGCGGCAAGGCATGTGGCCGTTGCCGCTGCGAATGATCGCGCCCTGATGGCGCAGGAGGTTGAGAAACTTGCCCTGTATCTCGATGCGGCGCCCGATCGGCCAGCGACTGCGGACATCGCCGCGCTCCAGGCGATCGGCGCAGGCGAGGGAGAGGCCGAGCTTTCCCGCTTGGTGGATACGGCGCTTGGTGGAAGCCCGGCAGAAGCGGCAGGAGAGATCGCACGATTGGCCGATCAGGGCGTGACCGGCATCCCGGCAATTCGTGCAGTCGCAAAGCGCGTCCAGCTCCTCGTTCGTCTTGCGGCTCAAGTGGCCCATGGCGGCGATGCCCGCGCAGTCGTCGAAGCGCAGGGCAAGGCAATATTCTGGAAGGAAAAGGGTGGTGTCGAACGGCAGCTGAAACGCTGGTCGCCCGAACGACTGGCAACGCTTGCTGATCGCCTCCTTGCGGCAGAACGCGCGATCAAGTCCCCTGCTTCACCTGGTGATATCATCGCCGATGCCGAAATGATGACGATTGCGAGAGCGGCGCAGCGATCGCGTTAGTCGATGGACTCGACTCCCCGTTCATGCCAGCCTGATGATTGGCTAAGGGGGCAGCCGAATGAATGATAGTATTGAGTCGGCTATTGAACGCAGCGCACTCTCCAAAATGTCCAGGCGGCTGCTGCCGCTGATCGGGCTCAGCTATCTCATCGCCTTTATGGACCGCGCCAATATCGGCTTTGCCTCGCTGCAAATGAACGCGGATCTGGGATTCAGCGCTGCTGTATATGGACTGGGTGCAGGACTCTTCTTTGCGGGCTATTCGCTGTTCGAGATTCCATCGAATCTGCTGCTAGTCCGCTTTGGGGCCCGGCGCTGGATAGCGCGTATCATGTTTACGTGGGGACTGTTGTCGGCGGGGATGATGTTTGTCCAAACACCGATGCAATTCTATGTCATGCGCTTCCTGCTGGGCGTGGCAGAGGCGGGCTTCTTTCCAGGGGTACTGCTCTACCTTTCAAGCTGGTTCCCAGCCGCGTCGCGCGGTCGCGCGGTAAGCCGTTTCTATATCGCAGTGCCGATGGCATCGATGGTCATGGGCAGCGTGGCGGGTGCCCTGCTCGGCCTCGACGGCAGTCTCGGGCTCGCCGGGTGGCAATGGCTGCTCCTGTTGGAGGGAGTTCCGGCACTAGTGATGGCGGGCGTATTGTTGCGCTTCCTCCCGGATGCGCCAGCGACTGCATCATGGTTGACCGCGGCGGAGAAGGACTGGATTGCCCGTTCGCTTTCGGCTGATGTCACGGCGAGCGGAGCCTCTCACAAAGGCTTTGTCCGCTCGCTGCTTGACCCTGCCGTGCTCGGCATCGGAACTGTTCTTGCGCTGGTTTTTGCTTGCTCCAATGCCGTTTCCTTCTCCGGACCAAAAATCCTCATTGAGGCGACCGGATGGAGCGTCACTGATGTCGGGTTTCTCGTCGCCTGTGGCGGATTGCTCTCGACGATTGCGATGCTGCTCACTGGTTGGCACTCGGATCGGCATCGTGAGCGTCACCTTCACATTGCCGCAATGGCCGTGTTTACTGTAATTTCTGCCGCTGGCATGGCTCTGGATGTTTCACCAGCGCTTACTGTCGCAAGTTTCCTCGTGTTCACGGCAGCTTCACTCATTGTCGGGCCGTTGTGCATGGTTCTGGCGAGCGAGTCGCTTCACCCGGATGCGCGCCCTGTGGGCCTGGCGGCAGTAAATACAATCGCCCAGGTTGGTAATTTTGTCGGCCCGGTGCTGTGGGGAATCGCTGCCGATCGAACTGGCAGTTTCACATACGGGTTTGGCGTTATCCCGTTCGTCGTTCTGGCCGCAATCGCGCTTGTATTTGCAATGAGGCGACGTGCATTCAGCTTCGCATCAAAGGCGATCAGCTTGTCCTGACTTTGAACTCGGCTTGCAATGGCGTGGGAGAGGGCTGGCCATGTAATAAAAAAGGGGCCGCCGCAGCGACCCCTACCTTATGCTGGCTTTTGGATCGACTAATCGTCCTTGAGGAACGCGGGCACGAAGTTCGGATCGCCGCCCTCCGAGCGTTCTGTACGAGGAGCACGGTCTCCGCCGTCACGACGCGGACCACGGTCACCACGTCCGCCGCCATCGCGACGGGGCCCACGATCACGGTCGCCGCCGCCACCATCGCGGCGCGGGCCACGATCGCCGCGGGGGCCACGGTCACCGCCTTCACGGGGCTCGCGCGGC
Organism: Sphingomonadales bacterium; assembly: GCA_031362505.1. Lineage (GTDB taxonomy): Bacteria > Pseudomonadota > Alphaproteobacteria > Sphingomonadales > Sphingomonadaceae > Aquisediminimonas. Next base: position 323 of record JANLST010000215.1, on the reverse strand, counting down.
GGGCGGGTGTCTTCGAGTTCGGCACCGGTTTCCTGATCAACAACGCGCATCGACAGGCGAACCTTTCCGCGCGGATCGATCTCGAGAACCTTGACCTTCACTTCCTGGCCTTCGCTCAGGACGTCCGAGACCTTCTCGGTGCGTTCGTTGCGAATTTCGGAGACATGGACGAGTCCGTCCTTGCCGCCCATGAAATTCACGAACGCGCCGAAATCGACGAGGTTCACGACCTTGCCGTCATAGATCTTTCCGACTTCGGCTTCCTCGACGATGCCCGAGATCCACTTGCGTGCGGCTTCGATCTGGCTGAGGTCCGACGAACT
>JANLST010000299.1:0-2996 GCA_031362505.1 Sphingomonadales bacterium | reverse complement strand
TGGATATCGCTATGACTCGGATGATTATCGCGCGATTGTGATCCCCGAAGGGCATGTGTTCCTGATGGGTGACAATCGGGATCGTTCGGCCGACAGCCGCTTTGCGGTCGAGGATCGCGGTCTCGGGGGGCCGGTTCCATGGGAAAATATCGGGGGCAGGGCGGAATTCATAACATTCTCGCTCGATGGCATGACAAAATTATGGAATCCGCTGTCCTGGTTCACGGCTCTTCGCCCAAGCCGCGCGGGAACCAGCCTGCATCCGAAACAGGCTGAGTAACGGTGGTTGACCATATCGAGGAACCCGGCCCGAACGAATTGCGCGATCCGCTGATTCGGCAGGAGCTTAAAAGGGCCTCGGTTTGGATAGGACTTGTTGTCCTGGTTTCCCTGGTGTGGCTCCTGACCCAGCCATTGCTCCTTATCATTGGCGGGATTGTTTTTGCATCGATGCTTGACGGCGGCACCCGATTGCTCGGCAACGCATTACCGATCGACCGTCAGTGGCGGCTGTTGCTGGTCGTTCTTGGTGTGGTGGCTTTTCTGGCTTGGGTTGTCATTCTCGCCGGCACCCAGCTTGTGGAGCAATTTGAAAACATGCGGATCATCATTGAACAGCAGACTTCAATGATTTCGACATGGGCGGCGCAAATGGGCCTGCTTCAGCATCCTGAGCAATTTACCGAGATTGGAAAGCAAATCGTTGGATCGCTTGGCCGTGTAACCTCGGCCGTAACAAGCGTGTTTGGTGCCATTACCAGTGTCGTCCTGATTGTCGTTATCGGCGTATTTCTGGCGATAGAGCCCCGTCTCTATGAGCGAGGCATTGCCTGGATGTTTCCGATAAGGAATCGAGACCGAATCTATGGGACAATGTCTGCGATCGGGGCAACCCTGCGTCGTCTGATGGCCGGGCGGTTGGTTGCAATGTTTTTCGAGGGCGTAACCACCTATTTTCTACTGCTCTGGGGGAACGTGCCGATGGCCGCGCTGCTTGGCGTGCTCACTGGCATGCTTGCCTTCCTGCCCAATATCGGGGCGCTGATCTCGGGTGGACTTATGGTGCTTGTCGGATTTTCCGCGGGCGTCACCACCGGATACTGGGCAATTGGCGTCTATCTGTTTGTCCACACTCTCGACGGGTACCTGATTGTCCCGATGGTGGCGCGTCGCTCAGTCGATCTTCCACCCGCGTTGGTTCTCGGCGCACAGCTCATATTCGGGGCGCTGTTCGGAATATTGGGGCTTGCACTCGCCGACCCAATCGTCGCGATGCTGAAGGTGGCGTTGGAACGGGAATCCGAGAAGTCGGCAAATCGGGCTGAAGTGCCCGCTGGCTGAACGGTTAGCGTCCCGAGGGCATCTCGCCTGGAGGCATCGCACCCATGTCGCCGTTCGGCGCCTGTTGCTGCATCTGCTGCTGAAGCGCCTGGACTTCAGCCATGCTCTTGAAATCGATCAATTCGACATCGAAAAACAATGTGGAGTTGGCCGGTATGCGCGCATCGGCCTGCGCTCCATAGCCTAGGGCAGGCGGTATGCAGAGCTTGTAGCTCCCGCCCCGTTGCATCATCTTGAGCGCTTCGGTGAATCCGGGGACCAACCCCTCAACCGGAAAGGCTGCGCGCGGATTGGAATCAAATTCCTTGCCCGTAGCGAGTGTGCCTTTGTAGCTGACCAAAACAACGTCGGTCTCGGTCGGCTTTGCACCGACACCGGCTTTGATTGTCTGGAATCTCAGGCCGGTCGCTGTTTTATCGACACCCGAAGCGCCATTGCCCTCAGGCACAAAAGCCTTCGCGCTGCATGCACCGGAAACGGCCTTTTCCGCTCCCCACCAAGCCGCACCGCCGGCAATCAGCACCGCCACAGCGACGCCCGCCCAAAGCTTGGTAAGCGAACCCTTTTCAATGGGTCGGATCGGAACGGTTGTTACGGACATGGAGCCCCCTGAAGCCTGATTCAAAAGCCAACCCTAGCTGAGCAGCTAAGCTGCGCCAGCCAGAAACTTCTTAACGAACCCCGTCGCGCTCGGCGCGCTTGCGATCCATCTTGCGGGCACGGCGAATCGCAGCCGCCTTTTCACGGGCGCGCTTTTCAGACGGCTTTTCGTAATGACGACGCAGCTTCATTTCGCGATAGACACCTTCGCGCTGCAGCTTCTTTTTCAGCGCGCGCAGCGCCTGATCGACATTGTTGTCGCGAACCATAATCTGCATAAAGTCGTCACACTCCGGTCAATTCAGCGGGATCATGCCGACGGCACGGTCCAAGGCAAATGGCAAAAACAAAGGGATCGTCGTGACAGGTATCACGCCGTTCGTGGGGCGCCACTAACAGCAGATTCGCGGAATTTCAAGGCCAAGTGCTCAAAAAAAGCTGAACAGGAGCCTACGATGCAGTTCAGTTTTCGGTCAGCCGATTCATGCGAAACATTTTCCGGCGCCAATGGTTATTGCAACATGCGTTAATGGAGGTTGATATGAAATTCCTGTCCAAAGCTACACTGTTTGCCGTTGCGGCTGCCACGGCAGTTGCGGCTTCGACACCCGTCATGGCGCGCGATGGCCATTATCGTGGTCGGGACAATATAGATGCTGGCGATGTGATCGCGGGTGCGCTGATCATCGGTGGCATCGCTACTATCACCTCCGCCGGGTCGCGCAATGGGCGTTATGACGACCGTGGGCGCGACTACAACTCCGAAAATGGCTATTACCGCGATGGATATAATAGCCGTTCGGCCGTTGAGCAGTGCGTCCGCGCCGCAGAACGCAACGCCAGCCGTTATGGTCGCGTGCGAATTACCGACGTGACGTCGATCAACCGGATTCGCGGAGGTTATGAAGTTCGCGGACGTCTGATCGTCGCTGGTCGGAATTTTGGTCGCCGCAGTTACAATGGCTGGGACCGCTACGGCAATAATTACGATCGCTATGGCAATGACTATGACAAGGGCAAGTTCTCCTGCATCACGCGCTATGGCGGTGTTGAGG
>JANLST010000244.1:0-3171 GCA_031362505.1 Sphingomonadales bacterium | reverse complement strand
CTCGAATTTCCGAACTTGATAGCGATGGACGCCCCCCGACACACTGCACAGCGCAAGGTCGTGCAGCCATCTTTCAACCCAAGCGAAATGGCGCGGCGCGACATTGAAATAGCCCAACGCACCAAGGAGTTGTTCGATGCGCTACCTGTCGGCGAGACGTTCGACTGGGTTGAACGTGTTTCGATTCCCCTGACCATCGGGATGCTCTGCATCCTGTTCGATTTCCCCTGGGAAGAGCGCCATGATCTCAAGCGCTGGTCCGACTATGCAAGCAATGTTACCCCGGAAAGAAGCGAGGAACGGCGGACGATGTTTCTCGAACAGATGTTCCAGATGCTGACGCGCTTTGACCAATTGCTCGAGGAAAAACGAGCTCTGCCGCTCGCCGATGACCTGCTGTCTCGTGTCATCCACAGCGAAGCCATGGGCCATATGGAGCCGATGGAGCGGATCGCGAATATTGCCCTGCTGATTGTCGGAGGGAATGATACGACCCGAAATTCCATGAGCGGCTTTGTTGAGGCCTGTGCGAAAAATCCCGGCGAACTTGAAAAACTCCGTACCGATCCCACGCTCATCCCCAATGCTGCGCAGGAGATCATCCGCTGGCAGTCGCCGGTCACCCATATGCGACGAACGTGCATGGAAGATGTTGAACTGGCCGGGCAGAAATTGGCGAAAGGCGACAAGGTCGTGCTCTGGTACATCTCTGGAAACCGGGATGAAGCGCTGTTCCAGGATGCAGAACGGTTTGACGTGACACGCAAGAATGCCCGGCGCCATATCGGTTTCGGCTATGGCGTGCATCGCTGTGTTGGCGCGCGGCTTGCTGAACTGCAACTGGGCAGCCTGATTGGCGAGATTGTCGCGCGAAACATCTCGATCGAAATGGTTGAGCCTCCGACGCGCCTATCAAGTTGTTTCCTTCACGGATTTACCGAGATGCCGGTCAGGATTACTGCGCCCAGATGACGTTCCTTGTTGCAGCGCTCTACAAGTTTGCGCCTTTCGATGATCCGACGGGCTTGCGCGGGCCTCTTGCCGAGGCCTGTCGCGAAAATGCGATCAAGGGCACGCTGCTTCTAGCGGGCGAGGGGATCAACGGAACCATAGCGGGCTCGGCAGGGGGGATAGATGCTGCTCTTGCACATATCCGGGGACTCCCGGGCTGTGCCGGGCTTGAGGTCAAATTCTCGCGCGCCGAACACATGCCGTTTCATCGCATGAAGGTGCGGCTCAAGAAGGAGATTGTGACCTTGGGAGTCGACGGCATCGATCCGTCGCGCGATGTCGGGCGGTATGTCGAGGCCGGAGAATGGAACGCGCTGATCAGCGATCCGAAGACCATCGTCATCGATACGCGCAACGACTATGAAGTGAAGATCGGCACGTTCAAGGGCGCGCTCGATCCCAAAACGAAGAGCTTTTCGGAATTTCCAGAATGGTTCCGGGCGCATCGCGCGGAGTTCGGGGAGAACCCGAAAGTCGCGATGTTCTGTACCGGGGGCATTCGTTGCGAGAAGTCCACCGCTTTTCTGCGCGCCGAAGGAGTTGAGGATGTCGCGCATTTGAAGGGCGGAATCCTCAAATATCTCGAGACTATTACCGAAGACCAGAGTCGGTGGCAGGGTGAATGCTTTGTGTTCGACGAACGTGTCTCTGTGGGGCATGGGCTTGCACCGGGGACGCACAGTCTATGTCGTGCCTGCCGCATGCCGCTCAGCGCCGTGGAGCAGGCGTCCGAGGACTATGTCGAGGGCGTCCAGTGTCCGCACTGTGCGGCAGTTAGAACCGAAGGTCAGCGCCGACGATATGCCGAACGCCACAAACAGGTCGCGCTCGCCGAGCGTCGTGGGCAACGCCACGTCGGTGATGTAGAGGGTTAGGTTCTGGCTTCGCCCCATTCGATCCAGCCAAAGGGACGCGGTGTCTTGGGCATATAGTTCTTGTCAGCTTTCGCTATCGTAAACCCGGCTGACTCATAGGCGCCCGTAATCGCGCGGGTCAGGTGGCAATTGCCGCCGATCCGTTTCCAGACGGGCTCGATGCGGCGTTGCCATTTCTGGATCGAGGCATCGGGTGCGCGGCCATGTTCGAGGAAGAGCGCCTTGCCGCCGGGGCGCAGGACGCGGCGCATTTCCTTGAGGACCTGCGCCTGCTCGTCGACCGAACACAGGGTGAAGGTGACAAGGATCGTATCGAAACTTGCGTCGTCAAACGGCATTGCTTCGCCCACACCGCCCCGGATATCGGCGCTCATACCCTTGGCTTGCGCGGCTGCTTTTGACGCATCAAGCAGGGCAGGTGAGGGGTCGAGCCCCGAAAAGCTTCTGATCCGGGCGGGATCATAGAATTGCATGTTGATCCCGCCCCCGCATCCAAGCTCAAGCACATCGCCATCGGCCTGCGGGACGATGCGGCTGCGCGCTTTCATGATTTGCGGCTGCGCGCAACAGAAACCGATCAGTTTTGGTACGGCATTGCGATCCCACCAGCTGGAGGAACGAGGCTCAAAAGTGGGGCGTGAAGTCTGCGACGACATTGCGGTACAACTCCTTCTTGAACGGGACGATCAGGGTTTCCAGCAAATCGGGTGCGACCCAACGCCATGACCGGAACTCCCGATGCTCCGTCTCGATATTTACATCGGTATCACTGCCGAGGAAGCGCATCAGGAACCATGTCTGGCGCTGTCCGCGATATTTTCCTTTCCACAACTTGCCCATCAGTTGCGGCGGAAGGTCGTAAAGATGTTCGCGTGGCGAAATCGCAAGAATCTCGGCCAAATGAGGGGCAATGCCGGTTTCCTCGGCAAGTTCGCGCAAGGCGGCGGTTTCCGGATCCTCGCCCGGATCGATTCCACCCTGCGGCATTTGCCAGGCATCTGCTGCGCTATCCAGACGCTGGCCGACAAACACATGTCCAACGGCATTGAGCAGCATGACACCGGCACAGGGGCGATAAGGCAAATGTTCGTAATCGGTCATGCAGGGGCCACGTCCGGCCTAACAAAATGCGTAGTCATCCATATATCGCCTTTTTCGTTGCACATCGGGACTAATCCGACCTAAGCCGTTCGTCCATGCTCAAAGAGAGATTGCGTGCGCGCTGAGTTTTACTATTTTGTGACGAACGGGTGCCATGTCTAGAGCGCCGAACAATGACATGATA
>JANLST010000241.1:0-4699 GCA_031362505.1 Sphingomonadales bacterium | reverse complement strand
CCCTCGCCCTGCAGTGTCAGGAAAAGTTCCTTGACCGAATAGCTCATGCCGCAGCCGGATCGACCAGGCCCGCTTCGGCAAAACCCTTGGCGCGAAGCCGACACGAATCGCATTGGCCGCAGGGTCGCCCCTCCGCTGTGGGATCGTAGCAGGACCAGCTTAGGCCTGCGTCTAGTCCCAGTCGGACTGCTTCGGCAGCAATTTCAGCCTTGGTCATCTCGATGAGCGGGGTATGGATGCGAAAACCCCGACCCTCCACCCCAGACTTGGTCGCTTCGGCCGCCATGGCTTCGAACGCCGAGACAAAGCCGGGCCTGCAATCAGGATAGCCCGAATAATCAAGCGCATTGATGCCGATCACCAGGTCTTGGGCGCCGACAGCTTCAGCCCAGCCGAGCGCGAGTGACAGGAAAATGGTGTTGCGAGCCGGTACATAGGTTGCGGGGATACTGCCATCGATACCACCCTTGGGCACTGCAATTGCTGCATCGGTCAGCGCCGAGCCGCCGAATGCAGACAGGTCGACCGGCAGCACAATATGACGTTCAGCCTTCAGCGCCCGCGTGATACGCGCGGCAGCTTGGAGTTCGATCCTGTGCCTTTGGTTGTAATCGATTGTCAGCGCAAACAGCCGATAACCTGCCTCGCAAGCCAGTCCCGCCGCAACCATCGAGTCGAGGCCGCCCGAAACGAGCACGATGGCAGCAGCACCTGCGGAAGCGGGAGGAATTTTCATGACGCGGTGGCGCTATCCGCCGATCCCTCCGGTTTCAAGCCCCGAAAAAGAACGGGCCGCTCCGTGAGGGGCGGCCCAGTGAGGCCAATCGGCCATTTGGGAGGAAAGCGTGCCATAAACAAAGTTCAAGCACCTGTGCGAGATACCTCGTTTTGGTTAACATTTACCTAATGAAGCGGGCTCAGTATCGCCACCTTGCATTCGCCGACCCGCCGTCCTTCGAGTTCAAAGGCGAATGGCTGCCTTCTGGCAATGCCCTGAGATTCGATCTGGATGAGGCGCGGCGTTTCAACCTTGATCGTTGTGCGTCCGTGTCCGGCACCCGGACAGGTATAATGGACTGTCGTTTCGCGCGGGAAATTGGAAATGACAAAGCGATTGCAAATTGCAGCGCCATGCTGAACCTGCAGCAATGCCCGCACATCACTGACACACAGCGAGCGGCTCTCGGCCGGATTCGTGCGCGATTTCAAAAGCCACTGACCGGGCTGAACCATCGCAAGCGCTGGCATGCTTCCCGGCGCCACATCCTGAGTGCGGCCGGGAACGGCAAGCGTCGCGAGCACAATGATCGGCAATAGCAGCAGGCGCATCACAATCATGCCCCCATGAACGTGGCCAGACTTTCCGGACGAACTGTTGCAGCTAGTCATATTGGTCAAACGCGTATTGGATGTTTTCGACAACGCCCAATACGACCGAAAGCAGGCGAAAATAAGTTAGCGAAGCGATACCGGAAATTTCCGGGCACAGAATTCGCAATCAACCGAGATGATGCCAGTTTCGTCTGCCATTGCCGCGCGTTCCTCCCCGGGAAAGCGAAAGATGACGTCGCGAATATGGTCAGGATCGCACCGACACCCTTGCGAAAGCGAAGCGCCGCCAAGAACGCGGACCTCGCCTTCGTCATGATAGAGCCGCCAGACCAGAGTTTCCAATGACACAACCGGATCGGTCAATTCAATCGGGCGGATCGAATGCGACAGGATCTCCACATGCTCCCACTCGGGATGATCGAGTCGCGTATGGATTCGTTCGCGGCCATCTTCGCCTTCGGCGAGATGTTGAACCAGCAAGCCCCCTGCGACGCGTCCCGAGACGCCAATCCGGACAAGGCTCGGAATCTGTTCGGATTGGCTAAAATAACTCTCAACCGCTTGCGCCAGCGATTCGCCTTCGAGCGGGACGATCCCTTGATAGCGTTCGCCCGACGTTTCCTGATCGAATGTTATGGCGAGATAACCCTTGCCGAACAGTCCGAACAAAGTGGGATTGGCCGGTCCTTCGGCCAGCCGATCCGCGTCATGCTTCACATAGCCGCGCAATTCACCGCCGCGATAATCGCAAACGAGCAAGCTCACTGGTCCACCCTCGGTCTGCGCCTGCATCGTCAACTGTCCACCGGTATCCTTGAGCATGGCACCGAGCAGCGCCGTGATCGTCAGTGCCTCGATCAGCAGCCTTTCGATAACCGGCGGATAGCCATGCGCAGACAGGATCGTCTCGAGCACAGGCCCGAGCCGGACGAACCGCCCTCGCGCGTTGCGTTCGACCAGGATGAAGCCAAGCGCCCGATCGAGATCGTCTTCTGCGCCAGTCACCCAATCAGCCCGAAGCACCAAAGCAGGATCGATTTCTGGGCGTGGATGCGGTTCTCCGCTTCATCCCAGATTAGCGATTGCGGGCCGTCCAGCACGGTATCGGTCACTTCCTCACCGCGATGCGCGGGCAGGCAGTGGAGGAATCGCGCATCAGGTCGGGCTTTTGCCATCAACCGTTCGTTGACCTGATAGGGGGCCATTGCCGCGAGTTTATTATGGACATGCTCCTGCCCCATCGAGACCCAGGTATCCGTCACGACAACATCGGCATCCCGGACGACCTCGCTGGCATCCTGCATGATCTCGATCGCCGACCCGGCAGCACGGGCCGCAACGACAAAGCTTTGATCGGGCTCATACCCTTGCGGGCACCCCGCCCTGACGTTGAACTTCATCAACCCGGCGGCCTCGATGATCGATGACAGGACGTTGTTGCCATCGCCAAGCCAGGCAAGATTGAGGCCAGGGAGGGGCTTGCCATGCTCGATCAGGGTCAGCAGATCGGCAACGATCTGGCACGGATGCGAAAGGTCGGTGAGGCCATTGATCACCGGCACTTCGGCGAATTGCGCCATTTCCTCGATCTTGCTGTGCTCATCGGTGCGCACGACAATCGCATCGACCATCCGCGACAGGACACGTGACGTGTCGGCAACCGTTTCACCGCGACCCAGTTGCATTTGCCCGGCGGCCATGAACATGGCGTCGCCGCCCAACTGCCGCATCGCCATGTCAAACGAAACGCGGGTGCGCGTCGAGTTCTTCTCGAACACCATTGCGAGCGTGCGTCCGGCGAGTGGCGCGTCCGGATCAGCCTTGCCCTTGGGCCAGCCCTTGCGCGCGGCCTTCCGGTCGAGCGCATCGGCCAGAATTGCTGCAATCCCGTCCGCTCCTGCATCGGACAGATTCAGGAAGTGGCGAATCACGCCGCTTGCGGGATCTGATAGTCCCGTGCGCCGGCGGAAAGCCGTTCGATACACTCGTTGATATGCTCCTCGCCAATCACCAGCGGCGGTAATACCCGGAACACATTCTCCCCCGCTGCCACGGTCAGCAGCCCGTGATTGTCGCGCAGATGCGCCACGAAATCGCGCGACACGGCAGGCTCCTTCATCTTGATGCCAAGCATCAGGCCCTTGCCACGGATTTCCTCGAACAGGTGATCGTGGTTCGGGATCAACTGTTCGAACGCCTGGCGCAGCCGATCACCCATCTTGGCGACATGATCAAAGAAGCCGGGTTCGAGCATTACGTCGAGGATCGCCTGCCCAGCCGCCATTGCAAGCGGGTTACCGCCATAGGTTGAGCCGTGTGTGCCGACCACCATGCCCTTGGCGGCGTTCTCTGTGGCGAGGCACGCGCCGAGTGGAAAGCCACCGCCAATCCCTTTTGCCACCGTCATGATATCCGGCGTGATACCGTAATGCTCATGGGCGAAAAACTTGCCGGTACGGCCATAACCGCACTGGATCTCGTCTAGGATCAGCAGCAGGCCATGTTCGTCGCACGCCTTGCGCAGGCCTTGGATGAACTCCATTGTGCCCGCGGTCATCCCACCCTCGCCCTGCACCGTCTCGACAAGGAAACCTGCGGTCTCTCCGTCGATCTTGGCCAACGCGCCTTCGAGATCATTGAACTTTACATAGTCAAAGCCGGGAAGCAGCGGCTCGAAACCTTCACGCATCTTGGGCTGGTCGGTGGCGGAGATCGCGCCGATTGAGCGGCCGTGGAAGGCGTTCTTGAAGGTGATCAGCTTGTGCCGCTGAGGGTTTCCGTTGACGTAGTGATAGCGGCGCGCGGTCTTGATCGCGCACTCGATCGCCTCGACGCCCGAATTGGTGAAGAACACCGTGTCTGCAAAGCTGTTGTCGACGATCCGCTGCGCCAGCGCTTCGCCTTGGGGCGAGCCGTAAAGGTTGGAAACGTGCATCAGCGTCGCCGCCTGCTCCTGGATCGCCTTGGTCAGGTGCGGATGACCGTGGCCCAGTGCGTTGACCGCGATGCCAGCCGCGAAATCAAGATAGCGTTCGCCGCGTTCGCCAATCAGATAACATCCCTCGCCGCGAACCGGACGCACACCACACCGCGGGTAAACGGGCATGAGCGGAGTAATGGTCATCGGATCGGTCCTTTCAGTTCAGCCAAAACGCAAAAAGGCGGCCCCGACAGGCCACCTTGACGCGGAACCGGCTTATACCGCCCGTACTGGGGCGCGACAACCCCTGCCCTAATTCTTCAGCTTCCACCCTGTGCTCAACGCCCGATAGCAGATCACGCCCAGCGCCAGATTGATCGTCACGAGCAGTGCGGATCCTGCGCCGAGCGGGATGTCCGTCGTCCCGATAAAGCCATAGCGAAAGCC
>JANLST010000178.1:0-4056 GCA_031362505.1 Sphingomonadales bacterium | reverse complement strand
GGGTCTTCATAAACCACGGCGGACAGGAATTCGGCAGCCTTGGAATAGGCCCGCTTCCACAGTGCCCGGAATGCGCGCGCCGAACTGATGATCGGCAAATACGACACGCCATAGGAAGACGTGATCTCGGAGAGTTTGTAGGGCATTCCTGCGCCGCAGGTTACGCCCGAAACCATCCCCTTGGTCTTTTCGAGGATGCCGTGCAGGATCTGCTGCGCCCCGCCCATTTCCCAAAGGACATTGATGTTGATTGCACCTTTGCCACCCGAAATTTCCCACGCCCTTTGAACCTGTGCGACGCCGCCATCGATGCCGTATTTGATCAGTTCTTCGTGGCGCTCCCGGCGTGTGCTTGATGCGTAGACCTGCGGGATGATCTTGCCTGTTGGATCATAACTGTCAGCATTGACGGCTGAAACCGTTCCGATACCGCCAGCCGCGGCCCAGGCTCCCGCGCTGGCGTGATTGGTCGCCGAGACACCCTTGCCGCCTTCAATCAGCGGCCAGACTTCACGACCTCGATAAACAATTGGCTTCAAACCCTTGAACATTCCCACTCCTGTCAACGCCCCTTAGCGCCCATATAATACCGTGTTTCGGAAATGCGCGGCTTTTTTCAACGCTTTGGCAAAAGCGCTCCGGGACGCGCCATCGCGCCTTCATAAAGCGCTCCATAAGCCCGGATCATATCATCCTCGTCATAGGCGTTTTGAGCGAGCGAACGGTTCGCATCTCCAACCGTCTTGCGCAGCGCCGGGCTATCGCAAAGGCGGCTCAACGCATCTGAAAAATCATCCTCTTGAGCAGTCGAGACGATGAGGGGCTGGTTAGGAGTCGACACAATGTTTCGAACATCGCCGACATCGGTTGAAACAACCGGCAGTCCGGCGGACATTGCCTCGACCAGTGAGACCGGAAACTGCTCGCTGTCCGAAGAAAGCGCGAAGATGTCGAACCAGCCAAGATAGCGATGCGGTGCAGGGAGGAAGCCCGGCATCAAAACGCGATCTGCGATGCCGAGTTTTTCGGCTTCACCCTCGATTGCGCCCCGCTCAGGGCCTTCGCCAACAATGACCAGCCTTGCATTTTTGCCCAGCCGCGCGACTGCTCGAACCAGTCGAGGCAGGTTCTTCACCGCGCGAAGCCCGGCCAGAGTGCCGATGATGATATCGCCTTCACCGCGCGTGAAGCCGGGGATGCTGTCCGGCTCTGGTGCGCGCGCATATGCCGCCGTCGCAATGCCGTTTGAAATGCGTTTCAATCGGCTGGCTGGCTGGTGCCAGACGGTCGTCGCAAGCGATTCAAGCGTGCGGCTTGGAACGACCACCATTGCCGCTGCGGGCAAGCACAAGCGACGAAAGGCGTTGCGCTTCCAATTCAATCCATTGGCTTCATCGGCGTTGAAACCATCCTCATGATGGATCAGGGGCGGGCCATTCCATCCAAATAGACGGCGCGCGCCGACAGCGTCCATTGCTCCCCAATTATAGGTCAGGACGAGATCAAACCCGCGCATGTAATTCGCCAACCGCTGATAGCGGCCCAGACCAGGCTTGCCGTGAAGCGCGGGCGCATCATCTCCTGGAAAGGTCACGTCAACGCCCGGATCAATCGCCTCTTTTGCCGACAACGCTTCCGGCATAGCGGAAAGGATGACGTGTTCGGCATTTTTCCCGAAGGCATTCATCAAGCGGACGGCCCGCGCTTCCTTGCCGCCCAGCGCAAAGGTCGAATGGCAATGGAGTATTCGCGGGCGCGTCACCGCGCGACCAATTTGAGCAACCCGTCAATCGCCTTGATCGCGGCGGGTTCGTCAAGCTCGGGTGGATGGCCGGTTCGGGGGATGAGCGTGAGCGCCGCATTCGGCAGCCGTTTGACCATTGCCGCCGCCGTTTCCGCTGAAAGTATATCTGACGTTGTGCCCCTCAATATCCTGACTGGCACCTCGCCAAGGGCTTCAAACGCGGGCCAAAGATCGACTGGTTCGGTCGGATGCCGCATTGGTTCGGCAATCCGGGGATCATAATCGGGAATGATCCGCCCTTGTGCCGTGAGCCGATAGAGTCGTTTGGCGAGCGCGATCCATTGGGGCAGATCATAGTCGGGATGGGCATGGCCGTGCAGATTCGATGCGGCCCGAGCGGCGTGCATCCAGCTTGGCCAGCTTCCCGATCTGCCAACAAAGCTGCGAATCCGGGCCAGTCCCTCATCTTCGATCACCGGGCCGATATCATTGAGCAACGCGCCTGCAATCCGCCCCGGCTTGGCCGATGCGAGGAGCATCGTCAGCAATCCGCCCAGCGAAGTGCCGAATGCCACAAAGCGGTCGATCTTCAATGTGCCGAGAAGGTCTTCGATATCCTGCAGATAGGTGATCGGCGCATAGCTCATCGGGAATTTGGCAAAGGCACTTTCACCGCGGCCGCGCAAGTCAACGCAGATCAGCCGCCAATCGCCGGCCAATCGGTCTGCAACGTGCGCAAAATCCCGCGCGTTGCGCGTCAGTCCAGGAAGGCAAATGATCGGCGGGCGATCATCACGGCCGGGATAATCGCGATAGTGAAGGCGCAAACCATCCTTTGACCACCAAAAACCATCTTCATATTGCACAGGCCCCACCATTGCCCCCATATCGCCTCATGATCCGAACTCCGCAACCCGGCACTTTGCGTCCCGCCCGCGATATTCTTGATATTGTCGACTTTATTGGCGATCCGGTGACAGGTGCCAATTTCCCGGAGACGAGGGTGCGATTCCGCAATGATCGCTGGGCCGAAACCATAGGATTGACGAACCTTGATGAGGCCGGGTGGATCGCGCATTTCGGGCGCTTCATGCCGCTTGACGAATCCCTCGAAGGGCCGCTTGCCTTGCGCTACCACGGCCACCAGTTTCGCGTCTACAATCCGGAGATTGGCGATGGCCGGGGTTTCCTCTTCGCACAGGTGCGCGATGGCCAAGATAGGCTTCTCGATCTTGGCACGAAGGGGTCGGGCCAGACCCCCTATTCACGTTTCGGTGACGGGCGACTGACCCTGAAGGGCGCCGTGCGCGAAATCCTGGCGACCGAAATGCTCGAAGCATTGGGCGTCAATACGTCGAAAACCTTTTCGGTGATCGAAACCGGTGAACCGCTCCATCGCGGTGATGAGCCGTCCCCGGCACGGTCGGCCGTACTGTTCCGCCTGAGTCATGGCCATATCCGCATCGGTAGCTTCCAGAGATTGGCCACGCTCGGAGACGATGCGGCTTTGGCTCGACTGACCGAATATGCATTGAGCCGCTATTATGACCAACCGGGTGGCGAGGGCGCGCCTGTCCGGCTGCTGGCTGGCGTCACTGCCCGAACTGCCGATCTTGCTGCGTCCTATATGGTCGCGGGCTTCGTCCATGGCGTTTTGAACAGCGACAATATCAACATTTCGGGCGAGAGTTTCGATTATGGCCCGTGGCGATTCACGCCAACGTTCGATCCCGGCTTCACCGCCGCCTATTTCGATGAGGGCGGGCTTTACGCCTTTGGACGGCAGGCCGAAGCGATCCATTGGGACGTGGTCCAGCTCGCCATTGCGCTCGGACGCATCGCCGAACAGGATGCGCTGGTGGACGCGCTCAATGAATTCGGGCCGCTCTACCGCGCCGCGCTGGTCAGACGGATGCTTTGGCGGCTGGGGGTCGCCTCACAATGTGATGAGGCCGACATCGCCCTTGTCCAGACCATCGAGACCGCGCTCGCCGAAAGCAAGGTCGGGATTGACCGCTTCTTTTTTGATTGGGCTGGGGGATGTCTGCGCAAACCATCGCCGGCCGATGCGGTTTATGCGAGCGACGCACTTGCACCTTTTCGCTCACAGATATCGGACTACACGCCATCGCGTGTGCTCGATCAGTGCCACGCGAATAGGCAAGCGTTTGTTCGATCAATGCAACGAACTGAGCATTCGCCAAAAAATCGGCCTCTGTTCCCCCTATGCGCTCATGCCCTGGTGCCGGAATTCCGGGCAAACCGGACATCGGGCTCGTTGCATCCATCCGGCCGCGAAGCTCGCCGAGCTC
>JANLST010000143.1:0-3217 GCA_031362505.1 Sphingomonadales bacterium | reverse complement strand
ATCTGCTCGCGCATGAAATGAGCCATAGCTGGGTCGGAAAGTATCGGCGGCCAGCGGGACAGATGGTGCTGGATTTTGCGACGCCGCTCGTGAACGACTTGCTCTGGGTCTATGAGGGGCAGGATCAATTCTGGGGCTATGTGCTCGGCGCGCGATCCGGCCTGTTCACCAAGGGCGAGACACTCGACGCGCTGGCAGCGATCGCCGCCAGTCTCGAGATTCGTCGCGCCCGCGAATGGCGCGATCTGGCTGACACGACGTACGACCCGATCATCTCCGCGCGTCGCCCCAAAGGCTGGGTGAGCTACCAGCGCAGCGAGGATTATTACAATGAAGGGCTGCTAATCTGGCTCGAAATCGATGCGATGCTGCGTGCGCAGACTGGCGGCGCAAAGGGCATGGACGATTTTGCGCTTGCCTTTTTCAGCGGTCCCCAGGGCGATTTCGTGGCGCGAGGTTTCACTTTTGATGAGGTTGCCGCCACGCTCAGCACGCTCTCACCCTATGATTGGGCGGGTTTTCTTGGACGGCGGACCACCGAAAAGGCGTCCGGGGCACCCTTGGGTGGCATCACGCAAGGCGGATATCGCGTGGTTTATAGCGACGAACCGACGCCCTTCTTCAGGGACAAGGAAAAGCGCGCGGCTGAACAGGATCTCAGCTTTTCAATCGGCCTGACCATTGGCAAGGGTGGCAAGGTCAATACGGTGATCTGGGACAGCCCGGCATTCAATGCCGGGCTCACCTCGGCGGCGGAGATCGTCGCCGTCAATGGGCAGGTCTATTCAGAATCCGCAATGACCGATGCGATTTCTGCGGCAAAAGGCGGGAGCGATCCCATCCGCCTGATCGTTAAATCCGGAAACCGTGTTCGCGAGATCGCCATCGCCTGGAATGGCGGCTTGCGTTATCCCAGGCTGGAGAAAACCGGAACCGGCGAAACCAGTCTCGACGTGCTGCTGCGCCCACGTTCCTGAAATGAAAAGCCACCCCTTCGATTGATGCGAAGGAGTGGCTCTTTTTGTGCTCCCGACCCGGGAGGAGGGAATGAGTCGGGAGCGAAAATGGTATTCGTTTTTACCAATCGATTGACGCGCGGATCGCAATCGCGTCCGTGCTGAATTTGCGCTTGTCGACCGGGTCGGTCGAAAGCGGCTTGACGGTCGCAGCGAGCGGTCCGCCCTCCACTTCGGTGTGGATGTAGTTGACCAGGAAGCGGACATAATCGACCGGGATCCAGGTCAGGCCGAAGAGGTAGCCTGTCTGCTTGCCACCGCGACCGAGCCGCGTGTTGAGAGCGGCAAGGGTCGAAACGCCAGTGGCGAAATTGTTGGTCGCGCCATTCTTGAGTTTCGCCGTGTCAAGATCGAGATAGTCGAACCGGCCTGTCAGCTGGAACGCGCCCGATCCACCCTTGTTCAGCGGATGAAGGACCTTCGTCCGATCCCATGTACCGTTCTTATATCCGCGGGTTTCGCCGGTCAGGAAGTAGCCAGCTTCGAAGAATCCACTGAAGAAGCTTGGGTCACCGGTGGGCGTAACAACGGAACCGCCGGTGAATGCATCAAGCCCGGTGGCGCGATCGCCCGCACTATACGCATTGACCTTCACATATTGTGCTTCACCGCCAACATGCAGCGATTTGAAGACACCATAGAGTTCGGCGCCAAAGATGTTGTCGCTCTTCGCCGCAAAGTTGCCGGTGTCGACAAAGCGGACATCGGTCGTCTGCAGGAACGGCCGTGCACGATAACGAGCAATCTGGTTCGTAGATGGCGCGCCCACCGAGGTCGAAGCGACGCCATTGTCGTTCGTCTGGAACTCGCGATGCTGGAAGTTCAGGCCCATGTGAACGAACCCATTGGCGAGGTAGGGCGCGTAGGTGACGCGAGCCGCACCAATCCAGCCGTCATTGTCGATGGAGGCATCGATACTGTGTGCAGCAAACAGGCCGGTATCGAAGCGGAAGAGATTGTCCTTGCTGTGGACGTTCAGCGAAAGTCCCAGGCGACGTGTATTGCCAAAGGCGTCGTTGCCCTGCGCGCGTTCGATGAACGAGGACCAGCGCGAACTGGTGATCTGTTCCATCCCGTTGAGCGATTCATGGTTCCCGAAGGTGAAACCGAAAATCTTGCCGGTCGGGGCATACGTCAGGACGACATCGCCGAAACCGACCGTGCTATTGGCATAGTCGACTTCCGCCTTGTAGCCGAAGCCGCCGGGGATGGCCCCTTCGACGCCGATGCGGAAGCGCCGGACGCGGGTATTGAAGCCAAGATTGCGGTTCGCCACATAATTGTTCGGAACCGATGTGTAAGCGGTATCGATCATCAAGCGGCCGCGCACCTTGAAGCTCCAGCCATCGTCGGCGTCGGCAAACTGCGGTGCGCCCTTCCAGCTTGGAGTGGCCTTGGTGACCAGAACCTTCAATTCGGTCAGCTGGGCCTGAAGACCCTCGATCTGGGCTTCAAGTTCGGCCGCGCGAGCATCGGCTGCGCTGATATTGCCCTCCTCGGCCGATACAGTGGTCGATACATCATCGGGCGACGGTGCGTCCGTAGGCGGTTCAACCTCTTTGTCGGCGGTTTGCGCGTTGACTTGCGGCGCGAAGGCCATGGCGCTGGCCCAGAGGAGGACCCGCAACAGGGTAAAGCGTTTCATTTGATGCCCCTTAAATTTTTTTGGTTTACTTGAGACCGGCGTTATTCATCGGTGTCATCGTGGTAGCGAATGCGGCAGCCCGCTTGCGCGTGGCATCCGGGCTGGCAAGAAGGCCATACTGGAGCAGGTAGCCGCGCGGTCCGAACGTCGAATCCTTGGCATATTCTGCGGCAAACTGGCGGATGCCGGGAATGGCCTTCAGGTGCGCGTTCTTGACATAGATATAGAGTGCACGAGCGCCGGGATATTTGAACGAGGAAATCGACGCTGCAGTTGGTGCGATGCCGTTCAGAGACACACCGCTCAAGCGACCGGCATTCTCTTCCAGATAGGAATAGCCAAAGATGCCGACCGTCCCGGGGTTGGCTTCGAGCTTCTGGACGATCAGATTATCGTTTTCGCCAGCGTTGACGTATGCCCCGTCTTCCCGAATGCCTTTGCAGATCTGGTTGTATTTGGCTTCGTTGGTCTTCTTCATGGCCAGGATCGCCGGATTGGCTTCGCACGCAGGAACCATGATCAGATCTTCGAGCGATGATCGTGTGCCGCTGGTCGT
>JANLST010000137.1:0-17564 GCA_031362505.1 Sphingomonadales bacterium | reverse complement strand
CATCCGCAATTGCGGGGTGGAAAGCGGAGTGGCGCCAGCCGGGATCACTTCCTGGTCTGACATGTTATACCGGCATGTTCATGATGTCGCGGTAAGCCGAAAGCAGCTTGTTCCGAACCTGGAGCGTCGCTTCAAACCCGATCGATGCCTTTTGCCGTTCGAGCATCACCTGGACTATGTCGCTGGTATCACCACGCTCATATGCTGCTGAAAGGTCGCCTGCCTTTGTCTGCTGTGCATTGACGTTGCGAACGGCGTCCGTCAGCGTTTGGCCGAAAGTTGCAGATGAAGGCTCCGAGCCTCCAGCTACGTCGTGCCCGGCCGCGCGTTGAAGCGCTGTGTTCTGACCAATGATCGTTGACCGCATTTGTAACAGCCTGCCTGGATCGATCGCAGTCATGGTGCCCCTTTACTTCCCGCGTCGTGAATGACTCATCAGACCGTGAAGCAAAGAGCGTGCCAGATCTGGGGATCGTTCAAATTGCGCGGATATTGGGACGTGGACACCCTTCAAAAGCGCTAAGTTCAGGCCAAGTGTCAAAAAACCGAGTTTTCCTCCTAAACCAATTGCGCTCGTCGCCGTTTCATTCCTCCGAGGCTGCTCAATCCCGAGGGCTGCCCCATTTGGCAAATGCCTGAAAGGACTAGAAATGACTGTAATCAACACAAATGTGAGCGCACTTCGTGCTCAGAATAGCTCGCGCATTGCGACCCACATGCAAGGCCAGGCAATGGATCGCCTGTCGAGCGGTAAGCGCATCAACAGCGCAAAGGACGATGCCGCCGGCCTCGCCATCGCAACCCGGATGGACGCGAAGGTTCGCGGTCTTTCGCAAGCAATCCGCAACTCGAACGACGGTATCTCACTTGCTCAGACCGCTGAAGGCGCGATGCAGGAGAGCTCGAATATCCTCGTCCGCATGCGTGAACTGGCTGTCCAGGCTTCCAACGGAACCTCGACCCTGTCAGACCGCACGGCGCTTCAGGCTGAAACAACCCAGTTGATCTCGCAGCTTGGTGATATCGCCACGCGCACCGATTTCAACGGAACTGCCTTGCTTGATGGTACCGCCAACATCAACATCCAGACGGGTGTGAACTCGGGCGATACTGTCAACATCACGATCGGCGATCTTCAAGCTGCCGGCCTTGGTGTGGCAGCTCTCGATATCAGCACGGTTGCTGGTGCAGGAACGGCGCTTGGCCTTGTAGACACTGCCATCAATACCGTTGCCTCGAGCCGGGCGACGCTCGGTGCCGTCCAGAACCGTCTGGAATCGAACGTCAACAATTTGACATCGACGGTCACAAACCTGGCAGAAGCCAAGTCGCGCATTGAAGATACCGACTATTCAATGGAAACGACCAAACTGGCGTCAGCCCAGATCCTTGCTCAGGCATCGACCGCGATGCTGGCGCAGGCCAATCAGAGCCAGCAGGGTGTTCTAAACCTGCTTCGCTAAGCCAAAAAAATTACGGTCACTCGTTGGCCCCGGCGACATCGCTCGCCGGGGCCAATTTTTTTCTGTCCGCGGGAAGAATGACCGGTTCAGGCAAGAATATTGTGCATCCGCGCATAGGCGGCCTCTGAAAGATCGATCAGCAGACTCTCGCTATCGTCCAGCGAGGGCCTTTTTACGATTGTCCCAGAATCCAACATGGCCTGAATATACCGCAGAACGGTGCTGGTTGGAGCATTGGCGGCGACGCATACGCTTATGATGCTGATGGGTTTCCCTTCGCTTCGCTGAATGTACAAATCCAGCAGGATATCCCATCCGGGGTTCGAAAGCAGGGGGCCGTCGAACATGGTCTCGGCCTGTCGGCCAATATCCAAAAGGCGTCGAGCAGTCGACGCATTGTGCTTTGCATCACGGTCCATGACAATCTCTGGCGCCTCTGAGTCGCTGCGCTTCTGATCAACGTTGGCAGAGATACGCGAAATTTCCCTAGCGGATCGCGCAGCCGCCAAGTCGCTCACCTTGCTGCCGGCTTGTTCGTCAAGTCGCGGGTCGTCGTGTTCCGGTGGTAGATTCATTCGCTACTTTCCTGCACTCGCTACTTTCCCGCCTCTACATTTGAGTGGCGCCCTTTCATTTCTGGCCGGCTCAACAATCCTTGGGATCGCATGCTCAAATATCCGCCACGGGCGATGATGATATGGTCGTGAACGGCGACATCAAACGGCTCGCACGCGGCAATCAGCTTTTTGGTAATTGAAAGATCATGACGGCTCGGTGTGGGGTCTCCACTCGGGTGGTTGTGGACGAAGATCAGCGCCGTTGCATCCAGATCGAGAGCGTTACGGATCACTTCTCGCGGATGTACCTGCACGCCAGCAACGGTGCCTTCCCACATCATCCGATCAGCCAGCAGGCGATTGTTCGAATCCAGAAAAAGCACTCGAAACACTTCGCGCGTCATATGGGCCATATCGTGGTGCAAATAGGCAAGCAGCTTTTCTGCGGTCGAAACGATGGGGCCGGGCAAGGCTTCACGCCTTAGGACCCGGCCCAGTGTGCGAGACAGGTCGGCAAGCAGTTTGGTAACGTCTGCAGGCCAACCAGGCACTTGCGCGCTTTCGTGTTCAAAGCGTTTGAGCACGCGCGGCAGTGTTCCGAACGTATCAATTAGACTATTGCTGAGGTGTGTCGCTCGCTCACCAACCAAGCCGCGAATGAGGGCAGCAAGAAGGCGTTTGTCCTCGTTCAGTTCAGCGTTCGCCTGCGCGATCTGTTCGTTGCGACGACGAGAATGATCAGTTGCAGATAACTCCACGCTCCCTGGGCCACGCCGAGTCCATAGGACACAAGGTTCTCCCCGAAAGGCGTGACCAGCTGGGTCAGCACGGGTAAAATCTGAAACGCGACGATTGGGAGCGGCCAAAACCTCTTACTCCTTAATGCGATGATGAGGAGCAGGGCCGAGGCCAGAGAATCCGAGAGCAGGATGGTGAATTGGGGCTTCAACCAATCCAACGACCCAAGCCGGGAAAAGACGAAGGTTGCGAAATAGGCGGCCACCAAGATGGATGTCACCAGCCGCTCTTCCCGCCCGCCAAAGCGAAAGACGTACGCCGATACCGACAGGACCAAAGCCCAGAAAATCCAGAAGATCATTTATTGGCTTCGAACACAATGTCGACATCGGCGTCAATCCCTGTCAGAATTTAGGCGGCTCTATCAGCAACAAGGTGCAACGGCGCTGCTTCTTGCGCCATCAAGGATGGTTTCCAACCGTCACCACTCATCCGGGTCTTCAGACCGACTTGCTCTTGCACTTCAGCAAACGCGTGGTGGGCCGCAACAATTTTGGCGCGCGCCTCAAATAAGGCCGCCATGGTTTGACCCGTTAGCGTGGTCGCTTCCTGTCCCACCACAGCCGAAACGCGTGCTCTTTGGCGCGCTGCTGGAAGGGCCGACGTCAATTGTCCTGCGAAAACAAGAGCTTCATCAATCGCCGTTTCAAGAGCGAATAATTTTGCCGCAATGTCCTGCGCGGCACCCAAACGATCGTTCAACATATAATTCTCCTTTCACACGGGCATGAAACCCGCGCGGTGTGTCTTGCATAGATGAGTAAAAAACAGACCCGGCTCAGTAGATCCGGGAAATTCCCTCAGCGACACTAACGAGGATAGCGAACCCGAAGACCCCGAGAATCATGATCACAAAGACAGATGCTATGCGCCACGATGCAGGAAGGTCATTCTCGTACCCTGCGTCCGATAGGATCGACGAAAGCCTGCGAGGATTGGCTTGCTGTTCAAACATGCCGAAATAGCGTGCTTGAGCTTCGTGAAGCGTCGAACCCTCTTTGCTACCACCCACCGGATCCTGTTCGCTGGGTGGCTCAGTCATCTGGCCCGCCTCTGGGTAGACCGATAGCCCCGAACTTTGGTATACCAAGCTCTCGTATATACGAGGCTCCAGCCCATTTTCGCGTTCATAGCCCGCAAACATCCGTGCAGCTTCGAATCGGCTGTCAACAGCAAGAATATTCGTAGCCCGTTTCAATCGCTGATCAACGGTATGGGG
Source organism: Sphingomonadales bacterium (assembly GCA_031362505.1). Lineage (GTDB taxonomy): Bacteria > Pseudomonadota > Alphaproteobacteria > Sphingomonadales > Sphingomonadaceae > Aquisediminimonas. Next base: position 13,527 of record JANLST010000137.1, on the reverse strand, counting down.
AGAAATCATCAGCAGCCGTGCGATTTCCTTGGATGATCTGTTTTCGGCGACGAGTCTCAGGCAATCGCATTGAGCGCCGCTCAGCTTGGCGACCCGATCAGCCTCAGCTAGTCCCAACATCGGCGTGTCCTGTAATCATGAAGGCCCCACGACGGATAGAATAGTGATCCGCAGAGACTAAATACAAGCTCTTTGCGGCAAAATGTCAATCGTGTTCGATGGCGCGGATCAATTCAACTCTTTGTGAATCGCCGGAAACATTCTGCATCTTCCGCTCAATTTCAGACTTGAGAGTGTCGATCGTGCTCGCAACCTTGGCCGCAGTCTGAATAAGATTGTGCGAGTCCAGCTCATCAAGCAAGCTCTCCAATACCCCGATCAGATGCGCTGCATCCTGAGGCTCAATAGAGTCATCCATACAATCCCCAACCCTTTTGCGTCCGTCCTTGCGAGCGTTCTAAGGCAAACCTTTGCCGCCCCTAAGTAGTATTTTAGATATATGCAATTCGACTGCTGTGCCGGAACGGTTACAGCGCCCGAAATGTCAGACTAAGCGGAACTTCGTTCGTCGAACTCAACCGATCGGGACCTTTGGTGCCATGCGTCAATTCTGCAAAAGGACGCCGCTACTCTCATCGGCTATCAAATCCCGCTGGCCGTCATCTGCGGCCAGAGATTGGCGTTGAGGCGTTAAAAGTTGGGCAATAGCCGGGCCATGGGTCGGTTGCGGAGCAGCATAGGATTCAGATCCAGCGGTTCCATCCCATGAATCGTCCATTCCGGGCAAATCCATCTGGCTAGGGAGAGTTCCAAGTGTTGCCAACTTGCCAGGCAGCATCTCGATTCCGGAATATGAAGCGGAAAAAGCCGAAGGCAGACCCCAAGTTCCGGTCCAGCGATAGAATATATGGGCACCGACCGTTGCAATCTTTGTCAAATTGGATTGCCAATATGGAACCACCCAGATTGTGTGGTAATGGGTTGCAGTGCCAACAGATCGCTCAACATACCCAGCAAGTGCGGCAGCAGCGACGGCGGTTGACCTGCTCCATGCATTCGGGTTTCTTGGCCGAGCAAGTGAACCATCGCACGTAAAGGTAAACTGGCACCCAGTTGTTCTCTCTGCGCCCTGAAACACCACGCCACAAACTGAATGGGGATAGGCTGGATGCCGGACCCGATTGAGGACGACTTGGGCAACCGCCCTTTGCCCTTCGCTCGATTCGGAGGCTGCCTCATAGTAAATGGCCGACGTAAGGCATTCGAGCGCTGTCATTCTCGTTCCCACGCTGTCCACGCCATAGTTGCTTCTGAAGGCAGAAGCGGGAAGGACAGGGCCGTCAAAATTGGGTACGGCTGCGTTCAATGAGGCGGCCTCTTCGGGTGCGACCGGCTGAAATGTCAACATTGCCGGTTCAGCGTCCGAACCAAGATCAATCCGCACGCCGCCCTGTGGGGCTGGGCGGTGCAAAGCCTGCACGGGCCCAGCGGTCCCGGATAAGGCAAAGCAGGAGGCAAGGCTTAGAAGAGATGCAAACACAGGCCAGCGCGCCAAGCGTGGCCTGTCCGCATTGACGTGTTGTGTTTGGGCCTTCATCAAAGAGCTTTCGTCAATCTGAAACTTCCCTATCGTCGGCGCAGTTCAGGCTTTTCAGTTCGTCTTGCAAGTGGCTGACAACATTCCAGACCACTTGGATACTTGGCAATCAAATTGCCCAAAACGACATCTGGCGCCCGACTCAAGCGAAAGCGCCAATAAATGCTACGGCCCAGACTATGTATAAAGCCTCAAGTTGAAGCCTGCAAACGCCTATTTGGGTTCGAAAACGACAAAGTCGTCCCCGGTTGAAACAGGTTTCTGGTCAATTAATGGTTAATCCGCCAGGCGGTTCAATCGCCGTAGTATCGGTCATATTTTCCGGCATAACCGTATGCATCGAGGGGGCTTACGCTAAAACGATTCAATACGGTGCCAATGCACGGTGCCGGACTCAATAAGCTCATCGCTTCCAGCAGTTGCGCTTTCGTCGTGATTCCTTCTTCAATGACGAACAGATAGGCGTCGAGTTTCTGGATGATAGCCATCGCATCGTCATTGGCAAAGGCTGGAGGCAGATCGCAGATGACTATGACGTCATCAGGAAGCCCGCGCATTGATTCAACGAGCAGATTGAAGCGCTCCCCGGTCAATAGTTCCGCCGAATTAACTCTGGCAGAATAGCACGGAAAAAGCGTGAGATTGAGGTTCGCTATGCGCCTCCCTACTGATTGAAGTCCATCGATCGATCCATCGAGAAATTGGGTGAGTCCATGTTCGCCGGAGATGCCAAGCTTCTCAGCGAGTGAAGCCCTTCGTAAATCAAGGTCAAACAGGATAACGCGGACATCGGGAAGCTGCGCCATCGCGGCTGCCAGATTTGTGGACAAAAATGATTTTCCTGCTTCGGGCGTTGCCGACGTCACGCCCAGAAGATTCCAGCCTTTTTCTCGCATCTCCCTGAGAACTTGAGTTCGAAGCAAATTAAAGGGTCTCGACCTTATATCGCGCGAGTTGAAGCCAACCAAATCCTGATCGGCCAAGGCTTGCAGATCTACCTCAACTGCCGGAAGGAGCTCATCCTTGGGGAGTGAGAACGACGAAACTTCATCGGGCAAACGGTATGATTCAACAGACACTTAACAATCCCCCGGGATATAAATGATTCGCCTCTAACAAAGCTCAGTTTTCCAGTGCGATTTTTTCGCGCTGCTTGAATGGCCAAAACTTCGTGTACCAAGAAGCATCCATCGATCGCTTGGAAGTAATGGTGGGAATTGCCGCGAGCGGTGCAGATCCTGTAATTGCCTTTACCGTATCAAGCCCTCGAATAGGTCGCAGGATCAGTTCGATGCCAAACATAAGAATAATTCCGAGCCCCAGACCGGCCAGAACGCCACCACCAACGAATAAAGGCCTGTTCGGCCAATCGGGTTTGTCAGGGACGACCGGCGGGTCAACAATAGTTAGCCTTTCGCCCTTTTGCTCATTTTTCATTTTTGCTGTGGCTTGGGCTTGCATCAAGTTGGTTGCGACCTGCTGGTATTGGACGTTGATGCCGTCAAGCTTTTGCTGCAACTGCGCAATTTGATCCAACACAAGTGGCCCGCGCGCCTGCGCGCTCAATATTGCCGATGTTTGCGCAGAATCCCGAGATTTGGCCGCGCGCAAAGCTGCAATCTGGGAATTGTTGAACTCAAGTTGCGACGTGATCGGATCAATTGGAAAATTGCCGACATTCTTGACCGCGAGTTCCTTTGCCTCAGCAAGCCGCTGCTTTGCAAGAATCACGTCCGGATGGCTCTCCGCATAAACCGCTCTCACCGAGGCGAGTTGTTGTTCAGCCGCCGCGACAACCGGATCCCTATTGGCTGCGGTTTTCGTCAAGTCGCGCTGCGAATTGAGTTGCGAGTTTTCGCGCATCAACATTGCGATCTGCCCGTCATAATTGCCGCCACCGCCTCCAAACATGGCCATGCTGGAATTGGATATCGCCGATCCGTTGCGCGCTTTGATGCCCGAAATCTGACTTTCAAGCAGCGATGCCTGTGTCCCAAGGTCAGCGGCTTGGTCGGTCAAGAATAGCACCGTATCTTCGGCTTGCTCAGCCGACTTTGTCGAATCAATCTTCAGAATTCTGTCCACAATGTCCTGCGCAATTGCCTGGGCTTTGACTGGATCGGGATAGTCGACGCTCATCGAAAAGGCGATTGTCGACGATTTTCCGCCGCCTCCGTCAGAAAACTCAGCTCCGACTGGCTTAAATGCCACAGAAGCGCGCAGTTTTCCGATGATTTCAGAGAGAGGCTTCGACGATCGCTCGCTTGCGTACAAATCAAGCCGCTGGATTATTTCGATCAAATCCGGCCTGCTTAACACCTGTTGGCGAATCTTCGCCACGCGTTGATCGATTGCCTCATTCGACTTTTCTTCTGCAGTTTGGATTTGCAATTGCGCAGATTCGACAAGCAGAACCGACGACGAACGATAGGAAGTCGGCAGTAAAAATGCAGCTATGACCCCAGCAAAAAACATTATGACCGTAGGCACGATCAGAAACAGTTTTCTTTGCCGAACAATCGCCGGTATATGGGCCAAGAACGACGATGGCGCAGCGTCTTCATCATCCCGGTCGGGAATCATCCCATGTCTCCAAATGAATAGCTGATACCCAGGTTCAAAGACAAATTAGCCTTTCGCGGCACTGGATCTTTGAAGCTGTCCGCATAGCCTGCAGTCACAAAGCCTTGGAGTCTTTGCGAAATGCGTCGGCTGTAGGTCGTGCTTGCGTGCCCGTAGTCGGCCGTACCTCCTGTCACTATCTTGCCTAAACTGGCCTGACCAGAGCGCGAATAATTCGCATTCACATCGATCGTGTTCTTTGAATCAAGGCGCAAATTATAGCTGGCTCCGACCGACGTTTGTGGCCGAACCGTTAATCCTAACGAAGATGGTTGAACCGACCGAGATCCGAACAGACAAAATTCTGCTCGGCTCCCAACATTACACAGGCTGACGCTGCCCGCGGCACTATCCTGCCCGAACTTACCAAAAAACTCGTTCACTCTCGAGTGACTCACGCCCAGCGACGCCGAAAGGTTCCAATTTGGACCAAATTTCTTGCTGAATGTCACCTGCGGAGAAATCGTGGTCGCATCACCAAGTGATGTCCGTACGTAATTTGCGCGTGTGACGGAAACATTCAGTCCGACAGATGTCCGGCTGTTTAGTACCCGATTATAGCCGAAGCTTCCGTTTGCATTGTTAAACTCAGCTGCAGTGCCGCCCGATGGGAATCGCACCATCGAAAACCCGCCCCGTATTTGTAAGTTATTGCGTGAGTCCGCCGAATAGTTAAAGCCCGCACTGCCAACCAAAGCCTGCCGCCGTCGCTGAAGCCCATTGAATGCAGGGTCCCCTGGAAGTGGAGGGAACAAGCCTCCGTTTGTTGGGTTAACGCCAAATGTAAGCAAGTCGTTTGCAGTCACCACCGAACTGTTAATGCCGACGGCAGCATCAAAGCCTAATCGCGAGGACAGCTTTTGAACGAGGTTTGCATTGACCGAATAGTCATCGTTCGATCGGTTTCGTCTCGAAAATTCGCGATGTCGATAGTCTCCTGTCAGGCTGATCGTATTGATCGAATCGGAATATTTGACGCCGGGCTGCACTGAAACGATTCCAGAGGATGCCGACGTTTTACCGCCAAGCTCAAGGTAAGGATTGGTGCCGGTTTCGACATTGAGGGAAGTGTTTATCCAAGCCCGCGTTCCCGCCTGAGCCGATCCAGGTGCAAAAATTGCGCAGACGACGACAACGCCGCACGCCACTTGCTCGAGCCTCGAGACTATGCAGTTCGAATCCCTTTGCGAGAAAATTGTCATGGCACAATCACCGTATCACCACTTTCTATTTGCGGAATCATGCTTACACTGAGGTCACGAGCAGCGGAGCCACCCTTATAAACTGCTGCGATCCGGGCCTTCATGGTCACTAAATTGGTGCCGGACTTTCGAATGATTGTGATGTTATCAAGGCTTGCAAATTCTGCTGGGCCACCGGCAAAGCTTATCGCGTCGAGCAGATTGACATAGTGGCCAGGCGTGAATGTGCCTGGGCTGTTGACTTTGCCGGCGACGGTAAACTGGAAGCCTGACGGACTGCTCACAGAAACAGTTACTTGCGGCACTTGGCCGCGGTACTGAGTTGCGAGGCCTTTCGTTATAGCCTCTTCAATTTGCGACGTACGCTGCCCGGCCGCATTCACCAAGCCAACCAAAGGAAACGAAAAGGTGCCGTCAGGCAAAATACGAATCGTGCGTGACAGGCGGTCTTCTCCCCAGACATAAACCGCAATGTCATCGCCCGGGTTGATCGTATAAGGTCTAAGTGCTTGTTGAGGTGCCGTTTGAGATGAAGCCACAGGTTCTGACGCCGACACGGCGGACGTCGCCAAAAAAATTGTCAACAAAAGTGCCAAATCCGAATTCCAGTTTTGCTTGAGTTCCCAGTAAGGGTTCATGCCATGTGCTCGCCGCTATTGGAAGCCTTTATGCAGACAAATGATGGTGAACGGGTTTTCGTCATTTGCGATTGCTCCAAAACAAAGCTGTTGCAGAGGAAGTGATTCCTGACCATGAAAACGAGATGCGATGGGTAGAAAACGGAATCAGTTCACATTGTCACGGGGTTCCATCCCCTCTTGAATTTCGAGCTGCTTTGCCTTTTCGCGTGAATACTCGGTCGAGCTACTTGACATGAGAGCCATGAATTACGCGCTTTTGCTTACGCTGGCGTCGGTTGCAGCCTGTTCAACTCCGCAAGAAAAGGCCGAGCAATCGGCATCCACCGCATTGGCGCTGGCCGATGCGGGCAATTTTACAATCGCGCGAATTGTCATTTTGCAAGCCATCCGCCAGCGAGATGATGTGGCGAGTCAGTGGCAGCTGCTGGGGCGTATCGATCTCGCAATGGGAAGGCCTGCAGACGCCCTGTTTGCATTTTATCGTGTGCTGGAATTGGATGCGTCAAACGTGGACGCGCTCCAGCTTGTGGCAGAACTCTCATTTCAGCTTGGCGAAAACACGGATGCGATCAGTACGGCAGATCGGTTACTGGCGATTGAACCAAACGCAACGCGCGCGATACTGGTCAAAGGTCTCGTCGCGCTTGATCGAAGACGTGCCCGGGACGCGTTGGACGCCGCTGAATCGATTCTCAGGATCAACCCTCAGAATGAACTTGGAATCGTGCTCAAAGCGAGGGCACTTGCCATGGGCAAGGATTACAAGGGTGCGGTGAAACTCATCGAGGAAAGCGTGCCAGAGGCCGAGCAAACGGAAGCATCGCTTGCTACTCTTGTTGAGCTGTATCGCACGCTAGGTGATCCTACTCGGCTGATTTCTACAATGGATCGGCAACTCGCCCAGCGGCCAAAGGATGCCGATCTAAAGTTCGATCTGGCACAGGTTCTTTACAAGGCTCGGAATCCGGAGCGCGCCCGTTCAATCCTGCTGCAGATGGTTAAGGACCAACCTAACAGTGTCGAGATTGTCCAGAAAGTTTCTCAAATTTGGCTGGCGAATGATTCTGCTGCTCTTACTTCGGATCAACTGCAAGAAATTGCCCGGAACGGATCTGCAACAACACGAACTGGCGTTGCAAGATATTTGATTGGACGCAACCGACCCGAGTTGGCAGAGCCGCTCTTGCGCGGGATGACAGCGACGCGTTCCGATGTTTCTTCAACCGACGTACGAGCACTCTATGCAACATCTCTATACGAGAAGGGGAATGTAGCGGTCGCGCGGGATATAACTGATCAGATACTCAGCGAAGACAAGACCAATTCGGATGCCCTTCTCCTGCGCGCAAGGATATCTCTAAAAGAGAGAGACCTCACTGCAGCGCTCAACGACGTTCAGATCGTCGTTCGCGATTTTCCGATGAACGAACAAGCTAGAATTGTGCTGGCTGATGTATTCCTTGCCAAAAAAGATGCGCAAAGGGCCAGACAAATCTATGAAGAGGCGGTCCGTGATATGCCGCAAAACATAAACCTAAATCGTGCCTATGCCGATTTTCTTCTCCAATCAGGTGATAAGGCGCGTGCGATTGACATTGCGCGAACATTTACGCGAAAAAGCCCTTCGTCAGTGGCGGGTTGGGAACAGTATGCGAGCGTTTGCCGCCAGGCAGGCGACGTTTCCTGTGTCGCACTTGCACAGTCGGGTCGCGTTAGGGCAGCGTCAATTTATATTGTAGACGACCGCCCTGATTCCATCCACAGCCGCGGGCTGTTCGGGAGGTTATTGTGAGGGTTTGTGGGAGGGCGTCTCAGGGTTGGCAGGATCTAGGCAATGCCTGATCCACTTCCGCGAGCGTCGCTAAACATCAACAAACGGGTCCGTTTCACGTCGAACGTCCTAAGGTCGGTGGGCGTATTGAACGACGCGTTATGCCTTCTCGTCTCCTTCGTAATCGCCATCCTGATTTATCGCGCGACATCTGACCAGTTGTTTGATCACAAAATCCATGAAACCGCGGCAATTGTCCTTGGTATCAATTTCTTCCTGATACGGATTTCGCGAGATTCCTATTCAGCATTTCGAGGACAGGGAGATGATGTCGGCGAAGGTGCAATTGTTGATTTTCTGATCGCCACAATGTTGACGGCGTTCACGATTGTCCTGTTTGATGTTCTTACCGACGTTTCGCGGGGGGTCGCAGCGATCTACGTTGCAGTTTCGATAGCGATGCTGTTTCTGAGCCGCATTGGCTTTCGGAAAGTTGCCTGGTGGCTCATGGACCGGGGCTATATCGGGCAGCGCGTCGTCATCTATGGAGCGGATCGTCAAGTTGCCAATCGGGTGTTGGAACTTCTGACGATAGAGAGGCTTCCGCATCTCAAGATCATTGGCTTTGCCGACGACCGGAAAACAAGGACAGATCAATCGGCGATTGGAAGTGCGCGATTTGTCGGCGGCTTTCCGGAATTGCTGAAGATGGCACAGGACGGCGAGCTGGATCAAGTGATCATCGCGCTTCCCAAGGTTCAGCAGGAGAGGCTTGATTCGATCATAGACCGGCTTAGTGCGGCAGCGATCGATGTATGCTGCATGCCACGGGAAATTCTTGAACTGCGATCGAGTTATCGATTGAGTTTTATCGGGTCTCTTCCAGTGCTCAGTCTTTGGCAAAGACCGATCCGCGACTTCGATATACTTGTAAAAGGCGTCCAGGACCGCCTGCTTGCCATCGTCGCGCTTGTTGTGCTGTCTCCCATAATCTTGCTGACTGCCATTGCCATAAAGCTTGAAAGCGAGGGAGATATCTTGTTCGTGCAAAAGCGGTTCGGGTTTAACAATCTGGAAATCGGCATTTTTAAATTCCGCTCAATGTATGTCGATCTTCAGGATGTTTCGGGAGCAGAGCGAACACAAAAGGGCGACGAACGTGTAACACGTGTGGGCAAGATCATAAGGAGGCTTAGCATCGACGAATTGCCTCAGTTGATAAACGTACTTCGAGGTGAAATGTCGCTCGTGGGCCCGCGACCGCATGCAACGCAGATGATGGTTGGAGACAAATTCTATTTTGACGCAGTCGAAGGATATGCCGCTCGCCATCGCGTCAAACCGGGAATTACGGGGCTTGCTCAAGTACGTGGTCTGCGCGGGGAAATCTCAACGATCGATCGCGCGAAAAAGCGCGTGGAATACGACACTTATTATATAGACCATTGGTCCCCGTTGCTCGATCTCAGGATCATTCTCGAAACGGTGTTCATGATTGTCTGGGATCGCAATGCCTATTGAAAGCGATGGTTTTCCTTCAACGACACAGTTTTTGAATCTCGAATTTTCCGGTTTTTCATTTGAAGGGGCGATAAGCGAAGTTGCCCGGCGTTCGGCGTTCGTCCAATATTCATATATTGTGACGCCCAATGTGGACCACATTGTGAAGCTAAGCGAGCAGACGGACAATCCCATAACCCGGGCGTTCCAAGCTGCATATGCGGGAGCGGATTTGCGGCTTTGCGATAGCAGGATACTTTCGCGGTTGGCACTGATCTTCGGACTTCGTCTCGTCGTTGTGACAGGAAGCGATTTGACTGCGGCCCTATTTAAGCGTGTCGTCACGAGCGGTGACAGGGTGGCTATCATTGGCGGCAACCTGGACACAGTGGCTCGGCTCTCTGCACATTTTCCAGGTCCGGAGTTTGAGCAACACATTCCGCCTATGGCCATGTCGTCGAACCCTTTCGCGATGCAACTCGCTGAGGATTTTGTGGGTGATTGCAAAGCCAATTTCGTTCTGTTTGCGATCGGCGCGCCGCAAAGCGAAATTCTCGCCCATCGATGCGCAATGCGTGGACGGGCTAGGGGCATTGGTCTTTGTATTGGTGCATCAGTCGATTTTCTGTTGGGGGATCAGCGCCGGGCGCCGGCCTGGATGCGAAGCGCCGGGCTTGAATGGGCATACCGGCTCGCGTCAGATCCGAAGCGGCTTTGGAGGCGATATCTGATTGAAGGGCCAAGGGTGTTTTTGATTGCGACGAAATGGTGGTGGTCAAGTCGACGAGAACAGGCGCGATCAAAACGCTCGATCTAATCTTGACGGTTTGTCCGGATCCATTCTGTTTCCGGGCCCTTTACCAACTTCAGATAGATAGGGACCTTCCATAGAATATAAAAGGGAATGCGGAACATCGCGCGCGGAGAGAGAATATCGCGACCTTCGCGCCACCAGACGATCGCTAGCAGCAACAAGCTTAATGTGATCATCGCAATGAGTATGAGCGCCGGAACCGGGCTGGCGCCGAGCGCAAAAGACGTCGAGGCAAAGACCGCAACCGCGCCACCAATTGCAATCAACATCGCCAACGGGGGGACAAGAAGGTGCAGGCCAAGTCGCAACGAAGCAAGCTGACGGTTCATGATTCCAGAGATAATGGCGGGAATGGCATGTTTTCGAGTTGTGGCGATAAAGCCATGCTCCCACCGTGTCCTTTGGGTTAGTGTATCATCTGCCGATGCTGCCGCACTCCATACTCGAGCGGCTTCCAAAAGCATTGGCTTGGTCTTTTGAAGTGTCAGATTTACCGTGATGGCAAGATCTTCAACGATGTTCGAGGATGCAAGTGGCAGGCCTTTGAAGACTTCCCACGGGAAAGCCATCCCAGTTCCTGTCAACATCGCAGGGCCTCCCGATCGCACCAAGCCCCTTTGGCGTACGAGATTTTTGATCAGGAACGCGAAATTCGAAATTTCAACCAATGGTCCAGCATTGGGACCTGCAAACATGAGATTGATCGCCTGAACAGGTCTCCCGCTCTTGATCGCCGCCGCCGAGAGGATTTCAATTGTTCCGAGGTTGGGCACGCAGTCAGCATCGAGAATAATAACACATTCAGGAGGAGCCTTTGCGAGGTGGGTGCGGCCAAAATCAAGAGCGAAGCCTTTTCCTCGCTTTTCAATATTGTTACGTTCAACGACTTCGGCGCCATTGGTTCTAGCTTTCGTGGCCGTGTCATCGGTGCAATTGTCAGCCACCACCAGTATTTTTGAACAGTTTGGAAGCGTCTCTTTTAGCCGGAACAGAGTCTCGCCTATTCCATTCGCTTCATTGTGCGCAGGAATAAGGATCGTCGAAGCGCGCTGCTTTTCATCAATGCAGACCAGGTTATCAAGCGGAGCAAGGCCCAATGATACTTCATTGATAAAGACAATAAAAATAAGGGAAACCGGAACAACGGCAATCCATGTTACCGCGTCCAGTGCATTCATATCAAGGACTCCGGTCGTTAGTGGCTTATGTCGTTTACCGTTTGCGTGGTCGCTTATTAGGTGATCGATTGATCACAATACGCATCGAGCCAGTTTTTTCAATGTTGATCAGTGAGCCGTGGCGTTTGCGTCTAAAGGTGCGTCCGGCGGATTTACCAAGTGGGGATCTGCCGACCAGCGAAAGCCAGCGAACATCTTTAACTGTTTCCCATTGCCCAAATCACCACCAGAACAATTCAAAAGCTTGTTGATGCAGTTGTCATGCCATATTTTCAGAACTGTATCATCCCACGCGCCAAACCAGTCTGTATGAAAGGTACTTCCCGGAGTCATGGCCATTGCAGGCATTTGGTCTGACGAAAGATGCCAACTATTAAACGCGCCGTCCCAAACGCCCGAGCGGTCAAGCGTGGCGTCCGTGGTATACCAAGCGCCAAGCGTGAAAGTCGGGATGACATAAGGATGGGTTGCAGGGCATATTTGCCTGCCGTCCGTATGCGGATCGTATGTGTAGGAGACGTGACTGCGATGGTCTGCACTGTCGAGGTTCTTGCCATCCCAACAGTCAGGTGCACTGATGACCGCGCCAAGCTTGTTTCCAACTGGGCAATATTTTGCTGCGGCGACTATCGTGGGATAGTGACCTGATATGCCCGTTGGTCCGTCACAATTGAAATATCCGCTACCAGTTTTCGGGGCCGCATGGTTGAGCATGTCAAATCCAAAGATGAACCTTAAGCCACGTGGAATATCGACGCACGCCTTGCCTTGCAGTTTGCATTTCGGGTCGTTCGCAGGGAGGCGTTTGTAGTAAATCGCGACATAGTCGGGCTTCACCACCTGGCCATTGCCGTTCATCATCGCCGGCATCCAGTAGGCCGAACGGTTCAGGGGGCTATTGCAGGTCGAGTTGCCAGTTGTTCTCAGGCTCGCATAGGTTGAATTGGCATCGGCGGCGGTATTTCCGAAAAACTGGTGCAAATGTGATTTCCCAGGCTGGCCGGGATAAACGATCGGATCGTCGAACGACAATTGTCCGGCATTGCAAATAAAGCGAAACGCTCCAACGTCATCGGGTACTGCACTTTTCGGCACTGCACCGGTGCCCCAACTGGGAACGAGCTCTGCCTCGATGTCGAAGTTGCTTGGGATTTCTGGAAGTTCGACCTCGGTCTGAGGCGTACGCTCGTGCTGCTGCATACCGGCGATAGAAACACCCGAATCTAGCAAAAGGCCGGCTATCACCAGACTGAGAGCGACGGTCCTTCGTGTCTGCTTCGCAGATCCGTCTATTGTAACGATTGACGGTTCGACGGGAGCCAGCACACCAAGATCTTCGATACGGCGCATTTTCAAACCCTTTTGGAATAACTGTGATACTCTTAGATCATGAGTAATAATATCACTGATCCAGATTGTTGATAATGGCCAAGTTGCGCTTCCTGGGGTAGTTTAAATGATTCATGGATGGACGCCACAAATCGGTGATCCTTCAGTTTTGGGGTGGTTAACCGTCGCGAGTTATTTTTTCGCGAGCCTGTTGTGTCTTCGCGCTGCCGGTCACGATGCCAGTTCCAAAAATCTATGGCGTGCGCTTGGTTTTGCACTGATTGCATTGGGCATCAACAAGCAGTTGGATTTGCAAACGCTTTTGACACAAATCGGGCGAGAATATGCGCGTTCCGGCCGTTGGTATGAACACCGCCGCGCAGTGCAGCAAATATTTATCAGCGTGATTGCATTCACATCGGTCCTTGGCTCAATGGTCATTATCGTGATGTTCAAAAACCGGTCGCGTGGATTTGGAATGGCATCAATTGGGTTGATTTTGTTAGGGGCGTTCGTTCTTATTCGAGCGGCATCATTCCATCACGTCGACTATTTTCTGAACCTGCTTTTTCTTGGTGTCCGCTTCAACTGGATTATCGAACTGGGAGGTATCGCCGTGATTGTCCTCGGCGCGGCTCAAACTTGTCGGACGGGCCGTCGTTCTAGCCCTATGGAGCGTTTACGATTCTGGGGTTTGCGTTCCAGGTAAATCCGGAGAACATTTTCAGTTGCTTGCCGTTTCCGAGGTCGCCACCGGAGCAGTTGAGGAGTTTGTCGACACAGTTTGCGGCCCACATGTTCATGACACTATCGTCCCATGCGCCGAACCAGTCGGCATGGAAGCTGGTACCCGGTTTCATCATCGGCATACCG
>JANLST010000190.1:0-10135 GCA_031362505.1 Sphingomonadales bacterium | reverse complement strand
AAAGCTCGGCTTCTGGATGTGCGTTGCGCTGGTCATGGGCAACATGATCGGGTCTGGCGTGTTCCTCCTTCCGGCAAGCCTTGCGCCCTTCGGCTGGAACGGCGTCATTGGCTGGGCGATCACGATTGCCGGGGCGATTGCACTCGCCCAGGTCCTTGCGCGGCTGACGCTTGCCCACCCGCAGGCCGGGGGGCCGGTCGGTTTCGTCAACAAGGCTTTCGGACGAACGCCAAGTTTTCTTATCGGATTCAGCTATTGGGTTTCGATCTTGACGGCGAACGTGACGATTGCGGTGGCCGCGATCAGCTATCTGAGCGTGTTCTTCCCCGCACTCGGCCATTATTCAGCCATCTCGTCGGTCGCATTGATCTGGATTGTCACGGCCATCAACCTGCGCGGAGCCCGCGCGGCAGGCAGCTTTCAGCTTGTCACGCTGATGATCAAACTGGTGCCGTTGATTGCGGTGATCATCCTCATCGGAATCGTTCTTGGCCGGGAGGGCCCAACTGCCATCGCACCGCTGCCGGTAGAAGGGCTGTCTCTGACAGCCGTGAGCGGATCGGCGATCCTTACACTTTGGGCGCTCCTGGGTTTTGAATCGGCCAGCGTCGCAGCAGACAAGGTCGATGATGCAGCCAGGACGATACCGCGGGCAACAATGGTTGGAACGCTGGCAACAGGCGCATTGTATCTGATCGTTTGTTCGGGGATTGCTCTCATGCTTCCGGCATCGGCCGTGGCCCATTCGGATGCCCCGTTTGCGGTATTTGTTGAAACTTTCTGGGCGCGCGAACCGGCCTTGCTTGTTGCTCTGTTTGCCGCTGTCAGTGCGATCGGAGCGCTGAACGGCTGGTGCCTGATGCAAGGAGAGGTTCCCGCCGCAATGGCACGGCGCGGATTGCTTCCCGCATGGCTCGCAGGTGAAACGCCGCGCGGCGTCCCTGCCCGGTCGCTTGTCATATCAAGCCTGCTGGCCACCGCATTCGTCCTGATCAACAGCAGCAAGTCGACGGGTGACCTGTTTACCTTCATGGCGACAGTTTCGACGTCTTCGACGCTCTGGCTCTATCTTGCTTGCGCCGCCGCCGCCTTGCGGCTCAAGGTCGCCACACCTGTTGCCGCGCTTGGCGTGGGCTATGCGCTATGGACGCTTTGGGGCGCGGGGCTCGATATCAGTGCGATGACACTGATCCTCATGGTCGCCGGCCTGCCGCTCTATTTGTGGGCCGTGCGATCACGCCCGGCGCAGCAACCGGCCGAATAGGCTTGTGTCGGCAATCACCTCGCGCGCGGCATTGTGCCCCGGTGCGCCCGTCACGCCGCCACCCGGATGAGTTCCCGCGCCGCACATATAGAGCCCTTTGAACGGCCCGCGATACGATCCGTGCCCAAGCACCGGCCGTGCACTCCACAGCTGGTCGAGTGACATGTTGCCGTGCATGATGTCACCCCCGACCAAGCCGAATTTGCGTTCCAGCCCCTTGGGCGAAAGTACCATTTGCCCGAGGATCGAGGCACGGAAGCCCGGCGCATGGCGTTCAACCGTGTCGATGATCGTGTCGGCGGCGGCCCCTTCTTCGGCATCCCAGTCCCGACCATCAGGCAGCTCGGGCGCGAATTGCTGACAGAACAGGCTCGCGACATGCTGACCCGGAGGGGCAAGGCTATCATCGATGATCGACGGGATCAGCATTTCCACGATTGGCGCTTTCGACCAGCCATGCGTCTTCGCATCGGCAAAGGCGCGGTCCATATAGTCAAGCGTCGGCGCGAGGATGATGCCGGACTGGTGATGCTCTCCCGGTTCGGGCAGGCAGGTGAAGCATGGGAGTTCGGAGAGCGCAACATTCATCCTGAAAGTTCCCGAACCAGCCTTGAAGCCCCGGATGCGGCGCTTGAATTCGTCGGTCAGGTCGCCAACGTCAAACATGCGTTCGTAAAGCAGCTTTGGCCCGACATTGGCGATGACGCGCTCGGCGGCAATTTCCTCGCCGCCTTCAAGGCGCACTCCGGCAACCTTGGCTCCATCGAGCAGCACGCGCGATACAGGCGCTTCAAGACTGATCTCGACCCCGGCCGCAACGCAGACTTTGGCCATTGCCTGGGTAATCGCGCCCATCCCGCCGATGGCATGCCCCCACGCGCCCTTCTTGCCATTCACTTCGCCGAAGACGTGGTGGAGCAGGACATACGCACTGCCCGGCGTATCGGGGCTCGCATAGTTTCCGACAACCGCATCGAAGCCGAATGCAGCCTTTACGGCTTCGCTTTCGAACCAGCTATCGAGCAACGTCCGCGCACTCTTGGTAAAGAGGTCGAGCACGTCGCGCTGCTTGGTCAGGGGCAGTTTGGCGAGCGCCCTGCCCTGCATGGCCGCATCGATCAACGTCTTGATCCCGTCGCCAAGATTGGGCGGAGACTTCATCGCCAGATCGCGCAAAACATCGGCGACCGTTTCCAGAGACGCATAATAGTCAGGCAGGATGCGGGCATCATGTTCGGAAAATTTGCGGAATTCGGTCTGCGTCCGCTCGAGCCCGCCGCCGAGCTTCAGATAGCCGCCATCTTCCTGCGGCAGGAAGTTGGAGATAGGCCGCTCGATGACGCGATAGCCATGATCGACCAGCTTCATGTCCGCGATGACTTTGGGCTGGAGCAGGCTGACTGTGTAGCTGGCGACCGAATTGCGGAAGCCGGGATGGAATTCCTCGGTAACAGCCGCGCCGCCGACGGTGTCCCGCCGCTCGACGATCCGCACCTTGAGGCCCGCGCGCGCGAGATAGAAGGCGCAAACAAGCCCGTTATGGCCGCCGCCGATGATGACCGCATCATATTTCATCGGGCGCTCCCATAGCCGGCCGGTTTCGTGTTGTTCCGTGCTTCAGGCAGGAGGATGCGCAGCTTTCGTGCAAAGCTGCGCAGGCACACCTCGCTTTCGCCAAGCGGTCCAGGCGAATAGCTGCTGCTCGCCATCCCGGCCTGGACACGGGCAATCAGGACCGTGTCTTCGGTATTGACCTGGCGGTTGATCCGCCAGTTCAGATAGCGCGCAACCTTCATCTCGCGGCGATCATCGCTCAGCGCATAGCTGATCTCCCGGATCATCGTCTCGGTTGCGGAAATCGGGATAAACTGCATGAAATCAACCTGATCGGGGTAAATGTCGAAAGCAACATTTGGCCAGAGCTTGAAATAGAGCCAGTGTCGCTGCCTGTTCTCTGGCAGATGATCAACCTGCGGCAGGAATTTCTGATAAGCGCGTTCTGAAAGATTGGCCGAGGGTCGGTCAACAAGATCGCCCCACATCCGGTCGACATGCGCATTCGCCTCAATGCCATATCCGCGCCCGAACAGGCGGGTCAATCCGGGGTGGGCAATGGGAATGTGAAGCCCGTCCGAATAATTGTCCGCGACATTCTTCCAGTTGACTGAACGGGGCCGCAGCGTGACACGACCGATCGCCTCCATCTCCTCAAAGCGATAGGGTGCGATCATCGCCTCGTAGGGGGACATCATCTCGCCTACCGATGGTCCACCGCTTTCCAGGCGGACGAAGATGAAGCCTTGCCAGATTTCCATTTCGACCGGTTTGAGGCCCAGCGTGCCCATGTCGAGCCTGGCATAGTCGCGCTTGCCCGGAACGCCGGTGAGGCGGCCGTCCTTCTCATATGTCCATCCGTGATAGGGGCAGACAAGCTTGTGCGCGCAGCCCGCCGAACCATCCACCAACCGGGACGCGCGGTGACGGCAGACATTGTGGAAGGCGCGGACCCCAAGATCATCGCCGCGGATCACCATCACGCTTTCGCCCAGATATTCGAGGCTTTGCCAGTCCCCCGCTGCGGCGATATCATTGACATGACACACAATTTGCCAGCTTGGACGAATGACAGCGTCCATTTCCGCTGCGAAAAAATCAGGATCACGATAGATCCAGCCGGGCAGGCTCAGTCCGTCAAGCGGGTCAAAGTTGGTGAGGACGCTTTTCATCGTGGTTGCCATGGGAGAATCCTTGCTATACGATTGTATAACAAGAAAATGAACCAGAGGCAATCCTTCATCCGCGCCGAACCCGATGCGCGCCGCCAGAGTCTGGTCGAGGCGTGTGCGCATAGTCTCGCCGTGCGCGGCGTGAGTGGCACGTCGGTACGTGCCATATGTACAGAGGCAGGCGTATCCCCCGGCCTGCTCCGCCACTATTTCAGCGGCATCGACGCGTTGGTCGCGGAGACGTATCGCTGGACTGGCGTGCGCGTTTCCCGCGCGTTGGAGGAAGCGGTCGAACGGGCGCCACCGACACAGCGTGGACGGCTACTTGCCTATCTGACCGCGAGTTTCCGTCCGCCTATTGCGGACCCCGATCTGCTCGCGACATGGCTCGCCTTCTGGAGCCTCACCAAGACCGATCCCGTCATCGCTGCGGTCCATACAGAAATTTATCGCGACTATCGGACGGACCTTGAAACTCTGATCGCCGCTCTCGATCCCAGGGCCGGCAACCATCGTCTGACAGCCATTGCCCTGACAGCACTGGTCGATGGCCTGTGGCTCGAACTCAGCCTCGGCTCGGCGCCGTTCACGCCGGATGAAGCCGCGCTGCTGGCAGAACGCTGGCTCGATACATTGTTGGGCTGACGTTCGCGGAAACTTGTGATACCAATTGGCCAAACAAGCAGGAGATTCGTGCCATGGCCACCGCAGCAATGCCCGCAAATGACGATCATATCCGCAGCGCGGTCAGCGAAGAGGAATGGGCCATTCGTGTCGACCTTGCCGCCGCCTATCGACTCGTTGCGCTCTATGGCTGGGACGACCTCATTTTCACCCATCTTTCGGCACGCATTCCCGGACCAGAGCATCATTTCCTGATCAACCCCTATGACATGATGTTCGAGGAGATCACCGCGTCGAGCCTCGTCAAGATCGATGTTGAGGGCCAGCCAGTGGTGCCAACATCGCATCCGGTGAACCCTGCCGGCTTCACGATCCATTCGGCGATCCATATGGCCCGCGATGATGCCCATGCCGTGATGCATCTCCATACCCCAGCCGGCCAAGCGGTCAGTGCCATGTCAGAGGGTCTACTACCGCATACTCAAACCGCAATGATCGCGCGCCACAATGTCGCCTATCACGAGTACGAAGGGATCGCGACTGACCTGGAAGAACGCGAAAGGCTCGTCGAAGATCTCGGCGATAAGAATGCCATGATCCTGCGCAATCATGGCACGCTGGCCGTCGGTCAAACTGTGGCGGATTGCTTCCTGAGGCTTTATTTCCTCGAGCGCGCCTGTGATGCGCAAGTAAAGATGCTCTCCGCAGGTCGCGAGAATCTCTACAATCCTCCGCAAGGCACACCTGAAAAGGTCAACACCCAATCAACGGGCGAAGGCATGGCGGTCGTGTCGCAACGGCTGGCTTGGCCGGCGCTTTTGCGAAAGCTCGACAGGACGGACGCCTCATTCCGCGATTAATGTCGTTGACTAACCCAGCACGCTGAGGATCAAACCGATCAACGTGAACTGAAGCGTAAAATAGCCGCCGTTGATGAGGAACAGGCCCAGCGGCTTGCGCTCGAACAGATAGTTGATGCCCAGGCCCGCCGCGACCCAGCAGAGGCCGGCCGAAAAACCCGCGCCGAGCGCAAACATCAGTGCCGGCTTCGGCCCGAGAAACATTGAGAACACAAAGGCAGCGATCAGCGAAAGCAGAAAGGCCCCGCCGAAAATCAACGGCATCGAGCCTGCCTTGAGTTGCTCTTCGCTCAACCCGGCCAGTTTCATCCAGCGCGTGGCGAACAGGATCGGCGAATACCAGATCCCTCCGAGAATAAGTGACGATGCCCCGGCCGCGATCACGGCCAACCAGCTGATCTCCATGTCCTACTCCTTTTCCTAGGGTTCCACGTCAAGCTTTTCGGCCTTCGCCTTGGCCTCGAGCATGTTGATATGTTCACGCAACACAGCGATGTTCCGGTCAAAATATCCAAGGTCGCGATAGGTACGCGCCTGCATCACAGCCCCTTCCATGACAGTCAGTATATACTCGGCAAGCGCGGAACGATCAGTGCAGCGCGGCAATCGACCAACAGCCGAATCGAGGCAACGCTCGACGGCCTTCGACCAATTGGAGAAATTGGCCGCAAGCAAGTCGCGAACCTTGGGATCGGGCTCGTGTATCTCGAGCGCAATATTCCCGATCGGACAGCCATAGGTACAGTCGGTCGTGATCAACTGGATTCGATATCCGTTGAGCAACGCAAAGATCCGGTCGATCGGATCGTCGATCCCCTCCCAATTGGGCTTGAGCAGCCATTCCTCAATCCCGTCGCGGTAGAGCTCCAGCACGCCAACCAGGACGTCCTGTTTACCGGGAAAGAAATGATAGAGGCTGCCGCTGTGCACCTGGCTGCGGCTCAAAATGTCGGCGATCGACGTCGAGCCAAATCCCTTTTCCCAGAAAAGCTCCATTGCTGTCATCAGAATACGGGTTCGCGTATCAGTGTTCAAAGTGTGGCTCCAAGTTCACTTGATTGATCGTTCAATCAAGAATAGAAGTCAAGTGCGGTGAGAAATTATTCGATCGCCGACGAAAAGGAGGAGGGTATGAAACTCGGAATGAAAGCGATCTTGCTGGGCGCAGCGATCGCGTGCACCACATTGCCGGCACAGAGCAAGGTTGTGGCAGCAGATGATCGCGGCTTTGCCATATCGCATTCGGCCGAAGTGAAGGCGGCGCCAGACGCCGTCTGGGCGCAGCTCGTGCATCCCGAGGCATGGTGGAGCAAAGACCATAGCTGGTCTGGAGATGCGGCGAATTTTTCGATGACACCGATTACAGGGGGATGCTTTTGCGAGAAGCTCCCAAATAAGGGGTTCGTTGAACACGCCCGTATCATCTATCTTGCGCCCTCACGGATGCTTCGGCTGTCGGGCGCACTTGGC
The DNA here is from genome assembly GCA_031362505.1 of Sphingomonadales bacterium. Taxonomy (GTDB): domain Bacteria; phylum Pseudomonadota; class Alphaproteobacteria; order Sphingomonadales; family Sphingomonadaceae; genus Aquisediminimonas. The sequence goes on along the minus strand of JANLST010000190.1, from coordinate 3,191 downwards.
CCCTTGCAGGGCGAAGCATTGACCGGAACTTTGACCGTGACGATCAAGGCCGCATCGAACGGAACGAGTGTCGTCAGTTTTGACTATGTGGTCGGCGGATATTCGCGATTCCCGTTGAAGGAAATCGCGCCCGCCGTGGATGCGGTGATCGCCGAACAGCATCGCCGACTGTTGAAACTGGTTAGCACCGGAAAGCCCGAGTAGGGATCGTCTGCGCGTTTTGCATTTATCGAAATCAGGCGTGAGAACGATTGATCATTCGTTAGCCACCATGACTCCCGCATAGCCGCGTTCGGGGTATTTTGGGGTGCAGGTGCTGTAATAGGACGCGACCTGTTCCATATCCTTGGCATAGTCGCCGGTGGGCCATATCGCCGGTCCAAGTGCGACAACTTTGCGCCGATAGTCCATCATCCCGCAAACCAGCGGCACTTTTGCGCTCATCGCAATGTGATAAAATCCCGTCCTCCACTGCCTGACCTTGCCACGCGTGCCTTCTGGCGCAATCGTGAGCATGAATTCTGCGCGCTTGGCGAATTCGGCGACCATCAGATCCACATAATTGCCCGATTTGCCGCGATCGACGGGAATCCCGCCCATTTCGCGCATCATCCGCCGGAATGGCCAGCGAAAAAGCGATTTCTTGCCCATAAAGGACAGGTTGAGATTCAGGCCCTCCGCAGCGCCGATGAAATATATGAAATCCCAGTTGCTCGTATGCGGTGCCGCGATCACGACGAACTTGCGGGGCTCGATCGCCTTGCCCTCAACGGCCCAACCCTGATGCTTGAACCATTTGTCGATTGCCGCAGTCAGCAGCCGTGCCGCCCAACCCTTGCGCTCCATCTTGGTCCTCTCTGCTTCAAGGAACAGCATAGCCGGGCTGGTGAATGTGGCAACGGACGAAATAGTCTCTAGAGATTCTTTAGCGCGTTCTCGACTTGCCGGGCCTGTTCGGGAGACACGTCGGCGCCGGTAACGTCCTTGGTCGCAGATGTGTCATTGCCCGGCTCTGGGGCGACGCCAACGTAGTCGATCGCCATCCAGCAAATTCCTGCCGCCCAGAGAAGCGCCATCCAGCGGCTCTTGAATATCCAGGAGTAGCGGAAAAAGGGAAGCATGATGAGCGTGTTACGCCAACAGCGTTAACGAATCATGCGTTCTCGGCGCGCCCCTCTTGCCGAACCCGGCTATCGGCAGCTGCGTTTGCGGGCGACCTCCCGGCCGATCAATGCACCTGCGGCTGCGCCAAGGATTGTTCCCGTCGCTCGTTCACCGCGCGTATCGATCGCACGACCGACGAGTGCGCCACCGGCAGCACCCACGATCAGTCCAACCGTGCCGTCCGATTTGCGACAATAGGTGCGGCCATCCCGGCCTCTCCATTCGCTGTAAGCATAGTGCTTTGCAGCGGCAGGGGCTGCGGGCAAAATCAAGGCCGGCGCCATGATTGCCGCCATGGTCGAAAGTGTAAGGAGTGTGCGCATCGTCTGAATTCCCATTCTGTTTGTCTGACTCTTACACCATGACCTGGCGAAGATGAACCTGCGTATAACCCGTTCAATCGGTTCATCGTCGTCTTGGCACTTCCTGGCCGTACTGCCCGTTTCCATGTGCGATGATTAGACATGCCGCGCCTGCTGCCCGCAATGGCGATTAACGCCAGCGCAGATTGTCGCGCGTTAGGTCCGCAATCGATTTGGCGCCCATCAGCCGCATGTCACGCTCGATCTCTGCGCGCAACAGGCTCACCGCGCGGGCGACCCCGGGTTGGCCGGCCGCTGCCAGCGCATAGAGGTAGAGCCGTCCGCCCGAACAGGCCTTGGCACCGACACTGAGTGCCTTGAGCACATGGGTTCCGCGCATGATGCCGCCGTCACAGATCACATCGAGCTTGTCCCCGACCGCATCAACGATTTCGGCCAGCTGGTCGAACGGGGCGCGACTTCCATCGAGTTGGCGTCCGCCATGGTTTGAAACCATGATTGCCGTGGCCCCGATATCAACCGCTTTGCGGGCGTCCCCGACCGACATCACGCCTTTGAGGCAAAATTCGCCACCCCAGTCCGCACGGATCTTTTCCACCATCTTCCAGTCCATCGACCGGTCAAGGACAGTATCGAAATAGTTTCCGATCGAAATCGGCTCGCTTGAGCCTTCTGAATAATGATCCTTGAGGTTGGACAGTTCAAATTTCGTCCGGAAGAAATAGTTGAAAGCCCAGGCAGGATGGAGTGCAAAGCTCACAACGCTTGCCGGGGTAAGCCGCACCGGCGACGTGAAGCCCGTGCGCAGGTCACGTTCACGCCGGCCAGCGACAATCGTGTCGACGGTCAGCGTCAGGGCATCGAAGCGGGCAGCCTTGCACCGCTCGATCAGCGCAGCATTCAGCCCCTTGTCCTTGTGAATATAGAGCTGGAACATCTTGGGTGCAGAAACTGTCCGCGCGATCTCCTCGATGCTGATTGTCGCAAGCGAGGAAATGCCGAAGAATGTCCCGTTCGCCTGTGCAACGGCGCCGACTGCCGCTTCGCCGTCGCGATGAAACATCCGCTGGAGCGCGGTTGGTGACAGAAAGAGCGGCATATCCAGCTTGCGTCCCAATACCGTCACCGAGGTATCGATTTCCTCAACGCCTGCGAGAACGTTGGGAACAAGGTCACAACTGTCATACGCATCGCGATTGCGTCGCCGCGTGACTTCATCATCAGCGGCACCGTCGATATACTGGAACACCGGCCCGGGCCGCTTGCGCCGGGCCAGTGTCCGGAAATCATCAATGTTATGGCAATCGGACAGACGCATCGGTTTCCCCTTTGCGCCTGTCCTTAGACTGCGATGACGCGAAGGTTAAGCCGCCTTGCGCGCCTCCGCTCCGGCATCATCAATCGCCGCAACGGTCGCGCCGCCAATGACAATCTTGCGCGGTTTCATCGCCTCGGGCACTTCGCGCACCAGTTCGACCGCGAGCAAGCCGTTGGTCATTGATGCGCCCGATACGCGGACATGGTCGGCAAGCTGGAAGCGCCGTTCGAAGGCGCGGTTCGCAATGCCACGGTGGAGATAGCGCCCGCCATCATCATTGGCCGCAGTTTCTGCCTTCTGCCCTGATACAACAAGCAGGTTTTGCTGGGCCGTCAGTTCGATTTCCTGTTCGGCAAATCCGGCAATCGCAAGCGTGATCCGGTATG
>JANLST010000112.1:0-4824 GCA_031362505.1 Sphingomonadales bacterium | reverse complement strand
CGCATTGACTTCGATCACGGTGTACCGGTTTGACGCACGGTTGTCGATCAGGACATTGGGTTCGATGTCGAACGCTTCCGCACGTGTCCGGGGCAGCGGACGCGCCGCCAGTCTTTCGGTCAGGGCGTGGCGATTGGCGAGTGCATCCTCGATCGCCTGCTCGATGCGCTTGAGCCGCTGCTCCTCGTCAAACGGTTGACCGAACGGGTCCTGCACCAGGAAATTGTCCAGTGCCATACCGTCCTTGGTGGTATGGATCCGTGCATCGATGATGCTGCCGCCGGCAAGGTGGATCGCACCCGCCATCCGGAAGAAAAGGCCGGGGTGATCGGCTGCATACACCGTGACCAGCGTTGCGCCACGCGCGGGATAAACCTTTGCCGCGATCGACAGGGAACTGTTTCCAGCCGCTTCGATATGGCGGGCGTTGCTTTCGAGAATATCGTCGGGCTCGGCGATCCAGTAGCTTTCCGGAAGGCGTTTGCGGAGACGTTCAAAGGTCGTGCGGCTCCAGCCCAGACGTTCGGCAAGAGCCTCCTGCTTCGCCGCGATGCGTTCCTTGCGACCGGTCTGCTTGTGGCCGAGCCTCAGCACCTCTTCGGTCGAAGTGAAGAGGTTGGACAGCAATTGCCGCTTCCAGCTGTTCCACACGCCGGGCCCCACTGCGCGGATATCCACCACCGTCAGCGCGAGCAGCAGCCGCAACCGCTCGGGAGACTGCACATGCTCGGCAAAGTCGATGATGGTCTTGAAGTCTGAAAGATCGCGCTTGAACGCCGTGTTCGACATGATCAGGTGCCAGCGTACCAGCCATGCGACAGTCTCGGTTTCGGCCGGCGTCATGCCGAAACGTGGACAGAGCTTCATCGCCACTTCGGCGCCCAGTACCGAATGATCGCCCCCGCGACCCTTGGCAATATCATGCAGAAGAACTGAAGCATAAAGCACACGGCGAGAGACGATCTGGCGCATGATGGCCGTCACCAGCGGATGATCGCCGTCGAGATCACCTTTCTCGATGCGGGCGAGCAGACCGATTGCGCGGATGCTGTGTTCGTCGACGGTATAGTGATGATACATGTCAAACTGCATCTGGGCGACGACACGGCCAAAATCGGGGACGAAGCGGCCGAAAATCGTCGCTTCGTTCATCCAGCGCAACACGGTTTCAGGATCGCGCTTGCTGGTCAGCACATCAAGGAACAACGCATTGGCGCGCACGTCCTGCCGGACCTTGCCATCGATCAGCTTGGCATCGCGATTGGCTGCGCGCATGGCTTGGGGATGAATCTCCAGCCCGTGCTGGTCGGCCAAGGAGAAAATCTCGATCAGTCTTACCGGATCGCCAGCGAACCAATCATCCGCAGGGAGGGCGAGCCGCCCACGATCAAGAACGAACCCGTTCAGGTTGCGCGTCGAACGGCGAAACCCGGCGAGCGAAAAGCGCCGACCCTTTGGCGCGAAACTGTCATCAAGATGGGCAAGGAAGACGCCGGTCAAGTCCCCAACCTGTTTTGCGATCAGGAAATAGTGCTGCATGAATCGCTCGACGGCCGAACGCCCGGGCCGATCCGCATAGTTCATCCGGGCAGCAATTTCGCGCTGCACGTCAAAGGTCAGCCTCTCTTCGGGTCGGCCGGTCAGCGCATGGAGGTGGCAGCGCACGGCCCACAGGAAATTCTCTGCCTTTTGGAACTGGCGCAACTCTGTCTTGGTCAGCAAGCCGCGATCGACAAGATCGGCAACGCTCTGGACACGGTGGATGTATTTTCCAATCCAGAACAAGGTGTGGAGATCGCGCAGGCCGCCTTTACCCTCTTTCAGGTTCGGTTCGACCATGTAGCGGCTGTCACCCATGCGCTTGTGTCGAGCATCGCGCTCGGCGAGCTTTTCTGTCACGAACGTTCGCGCCGTGCCGGCAAGAACCTCCTTGTCGAACCGGGCTGACGCTTCATCATACAGCGCCTGCTCGCCCCAGACATAGCGCGATTCGAGCAGGGCCGTGCGAATCGTAAGATCGGCTTTCGCCATCCTGACCATCTCGTCGAGCGATCGGCTCGAATGGCCAACCTTCAGGCCAAGATCCCACAGCGAATAGAGGATCGATTCGATTACCTGCTCGACCCAGCCGGTCTGTTTGTACGGTGTCAGGAACGCGATATCGACATCGGAAAAAGGGGCCATCTCGCCGCGGCCATAGCCGCCGACCGCGATCAGGGTGAGCCGTTCGGACGCTGTCGGATTGTTCAGGGGGTAAAGTCTCTGGGTCGTGAAATCGAAGATCAACCGGACGATCTGGTCGATCAGGAACGCTTGCCCCGACGCAGCCTCGCGTCCGGCCTGGGGATGCGCGATCAGCCGCGCCGCGATTTCCGCCCGCCCGGCGTCAAGCGCAGGCTTGAGCAGCGCCGTCGATGCGTTGCGCAATTTGGTCGCATCGCCGCCTTCAATTTCAGCCAGAGCGTCGGCAAGATTGCGTCGCTCGATGATGGCACGGCGGTTGGACAATTGGTCGAAGCGGGAAGACATTTCGGATCTTTAGCGGAAGGTGAGACTCGCGAACAGTGTATCAGATCACAGATGGATACCGAGGCGCGGTCCGATCCATACCATCAGGAAATACAACGCCACTGTCAGCGCGCAGCCAGAAGCCAGCGCACCCCAAAACGGGACGCCTGCCCGCAACAGCATCGGGATGAGCAGGAACATCGGCAGCGACGGAAGCACATACCAGAACGTGGCTTCGGCATGCGCGGCCATCCGAACGGGATCGCCCGTATCCCGCCAAAGCCACATCATGCCAAGGATGGAAACCAGAGGAAGCGATGCGACCAACGCACCCGCAGCAGGACTGCGCTTGGCAATTTCGGATATCGCCGCAATCAGGATGCCGGAAACCAAGGCCTTGGTCACCAGATAGAGCATCAGGCCGGATCGCCCTGGTATTTGAGTTCGAGATATCGGCCCTGTGTCGCGAAGCGGTTGAGATCGCCGGCCGCAAGTTGTTCGCTCAACCGCCCGAGCTCTTCGTCGACGGCCGCAAGCCCTTCGACCAGTTGTTTGTCAGGGCTGATCCCGTTCAGCCCTTCCCTGCGGATGTTGAGCGGGACGCGCTGATAGCCTTTCACCAGTTCGGGTAGCTCATCGGCAATCAAACGGCGAATATCGGCAGCAACCGGCTCACGTTCATCGAGCGCCTGAAGTTGCGGGGCAAGGATTTCCAGTTTCAGGCCGATGCCATCAACCAGCTTCGTCGCAGGTGCCGGTAGGGCGCGGCGCTGCCCGGCGAGCCATTCCTCAGTCTTGAGCGGAAGCAGTGCCAGTTCGGTTGTAGGCAAAACCTCCCCCGCAACACGCTCTGCCCGGGGGAACGCCATGAGCCCGACAGCCGCGACTATGAATGCCAGCACCGCGATCATCAAGCCGCTCGTGCCGACCGGGCCGATGATCAACCCCCAGAGCGGGAGGCCGACAACAAGGATCGCGGCGACGCCAACGATCCGTTTCACCTTGCCATAAAAAGAACGCCGCCTTGCCGCGCGAGCACGTTGGGCAAGCCGCGGTTCCATCCCGTGCCGTCTCAACGCCTCGTCGGCGCGCGCAAGGATGCGATCCGAGTCCATCATTCAACCGGCGAGAAGGGCGTGGCCGTATTGTTTTCGAGCGCGGCCTGCGCCTGACCCTCGGCGCGGGCAATATAGCCCTTCGACTTCTCGATCTCCTGACCAAGCGAATCCACCGTTGTTTTCATCGAGATCAGTGCCTTCGCCTTGAACGTGTCGATATTGTCCATCGTCAGGTAGATATTCTGGAACGCACGCTGGAGAGTTTCAAGCGGGATCGTGCTCGATGCCGCCTGCTCGTGGATCTGTGCGGTCTGGTTCTTGAGCATCTCGCCCGTCGAATCAATGATGTTCGCAGTCGTCGTGTTGAGCGCGGTAATCTGTTCGAGCACCAGTCTCTGACCGACGAGAGCCTGAGCGACGGTAACAGCAGTGCGCAGCGCGGAGACCGTCGTGGTAGAGGCGCGGTCGACCCCTTTGATCAGCTCGACATTGTTTTTCTTCACAAGGTCGAGCGCGAGATAGCCCTGCACGGTAACTGCCATCTGTGTAAGCAAATCCTGCGTGCGCTGACGGATGTAGAAGAGCGCGGTTTCGCGGATCGCCTTTGCCTTTGCGGGATCGCTGATATCGAGATCGGCAGCCTTTTCCTCAAGTCGCGCATCAAGCGCTTTGGCGATATGGATCATCTGTTCAAGCCGACCCATTGCAGCCCACAGATTCTGCCGCTCAACCGAAATCGCTGCATTATCCTTGATCAGTTCATCCTTGCCCGAACCCAGGTGCGTCAGGATCGAGGCGATATGGCCCTGCGACGATTTGTAACTGTCGAAATAATTCCGCATCTTGTTGCCATAGGGAATGATGCCGAACAGCTTCTTCTTGCTGAACAGATCATCCTTTTTGCCCGGATCGAGGTCCTCAATCGTCCGCCGCAATTCTGCGAGATCGGCTCCGACGCCACTATCCTTGTTCATCGCGCGCACCGGGCGGTCGAGGAAGCGATTGGACTGTCCCGCCGCTTCGGCGATCTCCTTGCGGCCCATTACCGTCAACTGATCGACCATCTTGCCGAATTCCGGCGAGTTCGGGTCAAGTGCAGCCAGTTCAGCGACGAAACTCTCTGCCTTGGATTCAAGCTGTGACTTCTGCCCTTCGGCCAGCGGGACCAGCCCGGACGCCTTTTCAGGCGCGACCACCGGCACGGGATCCGGTGCGGTCAGCGTGATATCAGCCTCTTCAACCTTTGTTGCCACGTGGC
>JANLST010000092.1:0-10998 GCA_031362505.1 Sphingomonadales bacterium | reverse complement strand
AATAGCCAAAGATATGTTCATGGGCGCGGTCTGCGGGGATATGCTTGCCGCGCTTCCCAATCACGGCGACCAGTTCGACCTCATAGTCGGTTGTGAAAGTGCCCGTCGCAATGAGAATCGGATCATGCGGACCAGTGATCGATGACTGGGCCTTGGTGAACCAGACTTGCCGTTCGGGCGTTTCCAACTTCGATTCCGCGATATGATCCGCATAGTTGAGTCCGATGGCCCAGATTTTTGCGGGTTTGAGCACAGGCGCACACAGGGAGACTTCACTGAGCGGTTTGCCACCGCCCTGTGTCGCACGCCCTTCAAGTTTGGACTTTCGTCTGTCCCAATCCGCAATCAGGTCAATCATGTTGCCATCGAGGCCTGTGTCGATGATCGTATCGCCGACGACGATTCCAGTGCGGAGTCCGTCATCCTGATAGGTTGCAAGTTTCATGGAGTGATTTCCTTTCGATTTCGACGGAACAGCTGCTTGATGCGCACCGCCATGGCCATAATGAAGCCGACGACTGCAGGACTTGGTGCGCGTTTGCCCACAAACATAGGATGGGGAGCGCCCCATTGCACGGAGAGCAAGTCCCTTATTGTCGCCTTGTTTGAACCGTCTGCCGCCGTGAACAGGTCGCCATCGGTCCAATGCTCAAGTTCATGGCCCCAGGGATCCTTCCAATAGTCGAATATCTGGCTGCCGAGGATATGGCGTCCAACTCCCCACGCTTGAGTTCGCCTATTGGCTTTGAGATGGGCGTGACCGAGCATCAGATCATCCATATTGGCGACCTCGAATGCCGCATGGTTGAAACCGGGGCCAGACGGCAACTGGGCGAGAAAAAGGGTGTGATGGTCGGTCGGCGTCTCACCGCGATCGCAGCGCATGAAGGCTCCCATGGCGATGCCGGGCGCGGCTTCAATCTCGTCAGAGGTTATAAAACCGAAGCGCGCCTTGTACCAGCTTTCCGAAGTCCGAAAGTCCGACACATTGAGCACGCAATGGCCCAGCCTGACAACATGCGACGGGCCGGGCTCCAGTCTTATTGTTTGGCGCTGACGCGGACGATCCACGGCGTTGTTGTGCCTGGCGTCGGCAGGAGGAAGAGATTCTTCCCTCCTGGTTTGCCCTGCAACGACTTCAACACATACCCCATCGGGATCAGTCAACCGGACAATCTTGCCGCCGCCCGGTGCATCCAGATCTTCGATGGCCACGCCTTCCGCTGCAGCCAACAATTCAAGGTCAGCAACACTTTCCGCGCGTAGCCCCAGCGCACGGAAGCCCGGCTCGCCTTTCTCCGTCACGTGCAGGAACGGAGCACTGCCAGAGCCACGCGCATACAGGCGTTCGCTTGTGCTGTTGACGCACTCAAGTCCGAACTCGTTCAGGAACGCCTGCATCGCGCCAAGATCAGGCGCGCCAAAGCGTACATGCGCGATGTCTTCGATCCTGATCACCGTCATTGGGCTTCACTCCTTCATGAATCGCACTTGACTGTTTAGTCAGATAGAGCTAATATGACTACATAGTCAAGTAGGAATCTGCCGATGATGAAAACATTTGCCCGACCCGCGCCAAGGGCGGCCCGGACGAGGCAGGCATTGCTCGCTGCGGGTTTCGATCTATTGGCCCAACGACCAATTGATGCGATCCCGATCGATGATGTGGTGGCAAAGGCGGGTGTCGCCAAAGGCAGTTTTTTCAATCACTTTGCCGATAAGGCTGACTTTGCGACAGCCGTCGCGGCTGAAGTACGCGCAGAAATGGAAAGAAGGGTCGGTGAAGCCAATGACGACGTGCACGATCCGCTCACCCGCCTTGTTGGAGGCATGCGTGTAGCCATCGAATTTGCATTGACTGACCGCAAGCAGGCGATCGTCATGCTGCGCGGCCTTGAATGGTCAACCGCGCGCGCCCACCCGCTCAATAGTGGTATTTTGGCTGATATTGATGCCGCGGTTGGCAAAGGTTTGATCCGTTCCGAAGCCGCAAACGTCGGTGTCCTTTATTGGCTCGCCTTGTGTCAAATGACCATGATCAATGTGATTGAACGTCGAATGTCGCGCATCGAAGCGGGCGAGCGGATGCGCGAAGTGCTGCTGCTCGCGCTTGCCGGATTGGGCGTCAATTGTGAGAAGGCGTCTGAGCTTGCGGGGGATGCCGAAACCCGAATGTTGGAGAGTTCTCAAAAGCTTGTCTGAACGATTGCAGCATAGGCAAGTATCAGCCTATCGCTTTTGTGGCAGAAGCATTACCGGGTCGATCCGCTCATCCAGCCATTTCATGCCCCAATGAAGATGTGGCCCTGTGGCGCGTCCGGTCATGCCCACGGTGCCGATCGGCTGGCCTTGCCTGACGTGCCCGCCGAGTTTCACATCGATCCGGGACAGATGGAGAAAGGCGCTGTTGAGGCCCATGCCATGGTCAATCATCAAGAGGTTGCCCTCAAGAGTGAAGGGACTGGATGTGGCAAGGATAACCACGCCGTCAGCAGGCGCGAGCACAGGTGTTCCGGTCCGCCCGGCAATATCGACACCCGCATGCGGCGCTCCCGGCTGTCCAGAATAGACGCGTTGGGCGCCAAAACGCCCGGAAACCCGACCCGTAATTGGCCAGATGAAGTTTTGACGCCACCCTTCAGCAGTCGCCGACAATAGTCGGGCGGCATTGATCTGTTCGAGTTCTGCCGGGCGGCGTGCCAGGAATTCGGCGTTGGGTTGGGGGTAACGGGGCAGGGTCGAAAGATTTTCAATTACCCATGCGGTCGGATTGACAGTCAAGGCGTCGGTCACTGTCGAACCGTCGGCTAGAAAGGCAGTGATGACGACGCTATTGGTATGATCGCGTCCAAAACCGGCAATGAAGTGGCCGTCCCGCGCGAAACCGACTTCGCGATTATCGATCACCAGCCTTTGCGTTCTCAGTGGTACGGTGCCGCGGACGAGGCCACCCTGTTGCGGCACTCGGTCCAAACGAAACTTTCCGATGCTCAAAGGTTGTGACACGGACGTGTCTGCTGCCTTGGTTGCCGGTGATACAGACGCTTCAGGTTTGGCCGATGCGGCGATGCAGTTTCCTGGCAAGATCAACAGTCCGGCTATTAGCAGGGCCGTTTGAAGGGATATCACGCGTCCAGCATGGCCTGCATCGCGATGTCAGCGGTTGCGTAAGGCTCCTGACGGGCGATGCTCCAGTACCGCAACAGATCGAGCGGGATTGGCGCACCCGATTTTGCGCAGATTACATGCTCACCCTGAGCAAGAACGCGAAATCCGTTCGCCATATAGTGGAGTTTGGCCGTTCGGCCTTGGGACATCAGCATTGGGGCTCAACCTTCTTGAATGCCTAAAGCAGGCTGGGTTGCTCTGGCTTTGGCCGATCATAGGCCGGACGCGGCTCAGGCTCAACCCGCACTGGAACATCGCCATCTGCAAAGATCAGTGTGAGGGCTTTGGCCCGGTTCGCCTTTGCCACATCGCTGATGACGACACCCTGGCGATCCTTCACAAGGACATAGCCTCGTTTGAGTGGCATTTCCGGGTGAAGCGATTCTGCAAGCCGCCAAATATGGCTGAGTTGCCGTTGCGAGTTGGCCAGTTTCTGGGTGAGCATGATTGGCCGTAACACCCCGCTGATCCTTGCCAGATCACCGCGCGCATCGGAAAGCCGATGCGAAAGAGCACGGCGCAACCGGTCTCCGAAATCATCAACTTTCTGCCTTTGTGGCCCCAGTAACGAATCGAGCGAAGGCAGGTGGCGTACGGTCGCAACCAGCCGTTCATCGGCGCGTTCCGCATAGCGTCGCACAGCGCGCAGCGCGCGGGCCTGCGTGGACTGAAGCCCTGCCAGCAATTCGGCGCGGACCGGCACGGCAAGTTCGGCTGCGGCGGTGGGCGTGGGCGCGCGGACATCTGCTGCGAAATCACAGAGCGTGGTATCGGTTTCATGCCCGACCGCCGAAATGATCGGGATTGTCGACGCAGCGACCGCGCGGACGACACGCTCCTCGTTAAAGCCCCACAAATCCTCGATCGACCCGCCACCGCGCGCGACGATGACGAGATCGGGGCGATCCGCCCCCGTCGTCGCGGAGAAACCGGCAATGGCTGCTGCCACCTGTTCGGCAGAGCCCTGTCCCTGGACCAGCACCGGCCAGACAATGACCCGCGTTGGGCACCGATCGGCCAACCGGTGGAGAATGTCACGAATCACGGCACCTGTTGGCGAGGTGACGACCCCGATCGTGCGCGGAAGAAAGGGCAGCGGGCGCTTTTTGGCAGCGTCGAACAGCCCTTCGGTCTGGAGTTTCGCCTTAAGCTTTTCGAGCAAGGCCAGCAGCGCGCCTTCGCCAGCCACTTCCATTGTCTCAATGACAATCTGGTAGTTGGATCGGCCCGGATATGTGGTGAGCTTGCCCGTTGCGATGACTTCGACACCGTCTTGCGGAACGAATGACAGCCTTCCTGCACCGCCCTTCCACATGACGCCGTCAATCCGGGCGTTTTCGTCCTTGAGAGAAAGGTAGAGATGGCCCGATGCTGCGCGTTTCAACCCCGAAATCTCGCCGCGGATGCGGACATGGCTGAATCCCTGCTCGACATACCGCTTGAGCGCCGCCGAAATTTCGCTGACGGAGAGCACACCCGAATTGTCGCCCTGCCGTTCCTCGGCTAGGAGCCGCATCTCATCCAGCGGGGGCAGATCTTCGGCCATGAATATCCTTTTGATCGGCAGTGGCGGGCGTGAACATGCGCTCGCCTGGAAGCTTGCGCAATCGCCGCTCTGCGATACACTCTATGCCGCGCCGGGCAACCCGGGGATTGGCGAGGAAGCGACGCTGGTCGATCTCAACGTCGCCGATCATGCCGCTGTTACAAGTTTTTGTGCAGGTCATGACATTGGCCTGGTGGTGGTGGGCCCGGAAGGGCCGTTGGTCGACGGACTTGCAGATACGTTGCGCGAAGCCGGAGTGCCTGTGTTTGGGCCCAGTGCAGCGGCTGCACAGCTTGAGGGCTCGAAGGGCTTCACCAAGGCGCTTTGCACTCGCGCCAATATACCCACCGCTGCCTATGCCTGGCACAATGATGAGGCGGCGGCGCTTTCTGACCTGGCGCGATTTGGCCTTCCTGTTGTCATCAAGGCCGATGGCCTCGCGGCAGGCAAAGGTGTCATCATCGCCGAGACTGCCGAAGAAGCGCGTGCGGCTGTCGAAGACATGTTCGGTGGCAGCTTTGGCGATGCCGGTGCCGAAATCGTGATCGAGGAATTCATGAGCGGAGAGGAAGCGAGCTTCTTTGCTTTAACCGATGGCGCCAGCATCGTGGCCTTTGGCTCGGCACAGGATCACAAGCGGGTCGGCGATGGCGATGTCGGCCCCAATACAGGCGGGATGGGTGCGTATAGCCCGGCGCGCGTCTTGACACCGGAACTGGAAGCGCAAGTCCTGGCTGAGATTATTGCACCAACCGTGGCTGGAATGGCTTCGGTCGGTATGCCTTATAACGGTGTGCTCTACGCAGGCCTGATGCTGACCAAACAAGGGCCAAAGCTGATCGAGTATAACTGTCGCTTTGGAGATCCTGAATGCCAGGTTCTGATGATGCGTTTCGCGGGCGATTTGGTTGCGCTTTTGCTGGCGATTGCCTTGGGGAAATTGGACAAGGCCGATCCGCCCACCTTTGCTGACGACACAGCATTGACAGTGGTATTGGCCGCCAACGGCTATCCGGGGACGCCGACAAGAGGCGGAACAATAGTTTTGGGCGACCCCGGATCCGCAAGGATTTTTCATGCTGGGACAGCACTGAGGGGAGACACGCTTGTCGCCAATGGCGGGCGCGTCCTCAATGTGACGGCGATGGCATCGAGCGTCACAGAAGCGCGGGCGATAGCCTATGCAGCAATCGATGCGATCGATTTTTCGACCGGCTTTTGTCGCCGCGACATTGGTTGGCGCGAAGAAGCGCGCGAAAGGCAGGAATAGTCAGGCACCTGTCCCGGGCGGAGCCAATTCGAATGATCGACCAGTTCTCCGAGTCAGCTCGGTAGTCCATTCCGGCTGCGTTAGCAGTCGTGCATGCAACAGGGGTGGGAGCGAAAGCCGTTGTGGGCTCGGTGCGGTTTCGCGCTCGATACAGCGAAGTGCGGCGCGCAAGGCTGCGCCCGTTGCATCGTTGCGCAGGACTTCAGGGAGCGATGCGCGCACACGGCGACGGACAATCTGCATGAAGCCGAAACCGTTGATCGCCGTCCGCTCGAACGGCAAGGGAAGTGCTGCATCGAGCGCGTCCCCGGCAGCCTTGCGCGCAGCTTTGTCCGGCATTGTTGGAAAGTCGACGCCGATCGAGCCGCCGATGCCGTGCCGAAGAATGGCGGCGCCCACAGTCATTGCTGCAGCCACCGAAAGCTGCGCGGCAGGAAGGCTGCCATCAACATCGAACAGGGTCATGGCAGGCGTGATCGACAGCCGCAGGACCCCTCCCGGAAAAGCGATCTCGCCCGATTGGGCTTCTTCCAGCACTTCGGACCAACCCGCTGCTTCGAGTCTGTCGGGCTCATGTGACTGGCAGACTCGAACCGGAAATCCGCTTGCCGTTATCCGTTCCAACAGGTCCGGCCCTGATTTGGGCAATGTTTCGTCAAGCGCGGGAATGGCTTTGGGCAGCTTGCTTCTGCCGGGCTCCGGGATTCGCTCGCGAATGATACGGATGAATAGGCTCCGGCCTTCGCTCAAGCCTGGGGGAATGCCTTCGAGCAATACATCGCTGCCATCCGCGAGCATTGCGCGCCCCTGCAGGCGGGGGGTTATGACTTCGACAAGCCGCCCCTCTGCAATGGTCCCTGCGCGCGGCCCACTGTTGTCGCACTCGATCGCTGCCTCGATGATCTGGCCGTGCTCGACCAAAGCCGCCCGCGCTTCACCGATCCCTGCCTCGTAGAGCCACTCAGCCAAGTGCAACACCTGCGGCAAGCAAGAGGGTGCGCGTCTCGTAAAGCGGAAGGCCCATTACGCCGCTGTGTGAGCCTGCCAGAAAGCGAACAAAAGCTTCGGCGTGGCCTTGTATGGCATAGCCGCCAGCCTTTCCCTGCCATTCACCGCTTTGGACATAAGTGGCAATCTCTCCCGCCCCAAGGCGTTTGAAGGTCAGGACACTGGTGGAAAGCCGGTGATGCGCACAACCAAGCGCGTCGATCAGTGTCACCGCGCTCAGGACGCGGTGACGCCGGCCCGAGAGCAGTTCGAGGCAGGCTTGTACCTGAGCAACCGTTTCTGCCTTTGGAAGAATGCGTCGACCGGCGGCGACCACTGTATCGGCCGCAAGCACGATTGACCCGGGATGACGCGCACTCACTGCCAACGCCTTCTCCGCCGCGATGCGTTGCGCATAAACATGGGGAACCTCCCCTTTGAGCGGCGCTTCATCAATATCGGCCGGATCGATCCGATCCGCCACGACACCCAGGCGCGCCAGCAACTCCACCCGTCTCGGGCTGGCGGAGGCAAGGATGAGGGATGGCACATCCGTCATGCTGAACTTGATTCAGCATTCATAGACACCATCCCGATCCAATATTCTAAGTAGTCCGAACCCTGAAACCAGTTCAGGGGGACGCCGTCGGCGTCATTTGAAGCGATAGATGATCCGGCCCTTGGTCAGATCATAAGGTGTCAGTTCAACCAGCACATCGTCTCCGGTCAGCACGCGGATACGGTTCTTGCGCATCTTGCCGGCGGAATGACCAAGGATCTCGTGGTCGTTTTCGAGTTTCACACGAAACATAGCATTGGGCAGCAATTCCATGATCGTGCCGCGCATTTCGAGAAGTTCTTCCTTGGCCATCAATCCTCTTGGAGCAAATTTCCTTGAAAACCGCGCGTCCTTAACGCGGGAACGGGGAAAAGGGAAGATGGGGCTTTGGGCGGAGGGTCAGCACCTGACGTACAGCAAAATCAGACTTCGACGGCAAAGACCGTACCCCCTTCATATTTTGGGTCGGCGGGGTTGAACAGCGATGCGGGTTTGAACGTGTGGCCGACCAGTTCGAGATCTCTGAGGCCATCAAGCTTGAATGATCCGAGCTTGATTTCCCTGGGCGCCTGGCCTTCGCGTTCAAGGGTGACAGCATCGACAAACAGTGCGTCATGCCGCTTGTACATGATATGCGGCGCGAGTTTAATCGTTGTGCGGTTGTAGGTCGCCTTGATGCACTTCTGCAGTGCGATCGCTTCGAGGATGAGCTGGTTTTGCTGCATATCCGGGATTGACCGATCTCCGGCAAGACTACAACATAAATTGTGCGGTGCAGCATTAACGGAGAGCCAAAAACGCATCCCGTTTCATTGTTTCCGCCCGATAACAGGGCGATCGGCCAGGGGCGATTCGCGAGCCCAATCAGATTCGCGCAGCGGCGTGAATAACGGATTGGTGCGCTGAATTGTTCGGGATGCTTGAGAGGTGAAACCAGAGTTGTGCAACAGGCATAGAAAAGCCCTGCCGAAATAGTTTCGACAGGGCTCCCTAATTCAACAAATATTAGATCGGTTACATCGCGCCGTGTGCCAATGCTGCGAGCAGCAGCAGCGCCACGATGTTGGTGATCTTGATCATCGGGTTGACGGCAGGACCGGCGGTGTCCTTGTAGGGATCGCCGACCGTGTCGCCGGTCACAGCAGCCTTATGGGCCTCGGAGCCCTTGCCACCATGATTGCCGTCTTCGATATACTTCTTGGCATTGTCCCACGCGCCGCCGCCCGAGGTCATCGAGATGGCGACGAAAAGGCCACCGACGATCACACCGAGGAGGAGCGCGCCGAGGGCGGCAAAGCCTTCGGCCTGCCCGGCCACCGCCGTGATCACGAAATAGACCACGATCGGTGCCAGCACTGGTAGCAGCGACGGGATGATCATTTCCCGAATCGCCGCCTTGGTGACGAGATCGACCGTGCGGGCATAGTCCGGCTTGGTTTCATAGGTCATGATGCCTGGGTTCTTGGCGAACTGGTCCCGGACGTCCTTCACCACTTCACCGGCCGCACGGCCCACCGCGGTCATGCCCATGGCCCCGAAGAGATAGGGGAGGAGCGCGCCGAGCAACAGACCAACAATGACATAAGGGTTCTGGAGGCTGAAATCGACCGTCAGGTCAGGGAAGAATTCCTTGAGGTCGGTCGTATAGGCCGAGAACAGCACCAGTGCCGCGAGGCCGGCCGAACCGATGGCATAGCCCTTGGTCACGGCCT
Source organism: Sphingomonadales bacterium (assembly GCA_031362505.1). Lineage (GTDB taxonomy): Bacteria > Pseudomonadota > Alphaproteobacteria > Sphingomonadales > Sphingomonadaceae > Aquisediminimonas. Next base: position 1,756 of record JANLST010000092.1, on the reverse strand, counting down.
TGGTCGTGTTGCCCACGGCATCGAGTGCGTCCGTCTTTTCACGGACCGATTCGTCCATTCCGGCCATTTCGGCAATGCCACCGGCATTGTCGGTGACAGGGCCATAAGCATCAAGCGCGACGACCATTCCGGCCAGAGCCAGCATCGCTGTTGCAGCAAAAGCAATGCCGATAACGCCGGCAAGCTGGTAGGCAATGATGATGCCGGCACAGATCACGAGCGTTGGTAGCGCGGTCGATTCAAGGCTGATCGCGAGGCCCTGGATCACGTTGGTGCCGTGGCCGGTTTCCGAAGCCTTGGCGATCGAACGGACCGGGCGATAGTTGGTGCCGGTGTAATATTCCGTAATCCAGATCAGCAGGCCAGTGATAACGAGGCCGAGCAGCATGCAATAGAAGAGCGTGCGGCCGGTGAAGCCGCCGGTGCCATCAAGATTGGCCCCGATCAGCGTTTCCATTCCGCCCAACGCATAGTTGGTGGCGAACCAGATCGCGGGAACCGACAGGACCGCTGTCACAAGGAAGCCCTTGTACATCGCGCCCATAATGTTCTTTCCGCCGCCGAGACGGACGAAATAGGTGCCGATGATCGAGGTGATGACGCAGACGCCGCCAACCAGTAGCGGCAGGCTCATCAGGCCGAGGATATTGTCCGCGCCCTTTACGAGCAGCGCGAGCAGCACCATCGTCGCACCGATCGTGACGACATAGGTTTCGAAAAGGTCGGCCGCCATACCAGCGCAATCGCCCACATTGTCACCCACATTGTCGGCGATCACGGCAGGGTTGCGAGGATCGTCTTCCGGAATTCCGGCTTCGACCTTGCCGACAAGATCCGCGCCGACGTCAGCCGCCTTGGTGAAGATGCCGCCGCCAAGACGCGCAAAGATGGAAATGAGCGAGGCACCAAAGGCCAGCGCAACGAGCGCATCAATGACGATGCGGTCGTTTGGCGCGTGTCCCGCCGGGCCGGTCAGATACCAGAAAAAGACCGAAATCGCGAGCAGGGCGAGGCCCGCCACCAGCATGCCGGTGATCGCGCCTGCGCGGAATGCCATGGTCAGGCCTTCCTGCAAGCCGACTTGTGCGGCCGCTGCGGTCCGGACGTTGGCACGTACCGAGATGTTCATCCCGATAAAGCCGGTTGCACCCGAAAGAATGGCTCCGAGCAGAAATCCAACGGCCGAAAGTGGCCCGAGGAACAGTGCAACAAGCACTGCTACGACCGCGCCAACGATGGCAATGGTGCGATACTGGCGACCCAGATAGGCGCCAGCGCCTTCCTGAATCGCGGCAGCGATTTCCTGCATTTTTTCGTTGCCGGCCGAGGCGCCAAGCACCTGGCGGCTGGTAATGATGCCGTAAACGACGGCAAGCAATCCGCACAGGATTGCGATGGTAACGATTGACATCAGGGTATTCCCTTTCCCCCAGCAAATTGAACGATCCCAAAGGCCTTGTCCGCCTCATGTTTTTAGGGATTCGGGCGGCGCTATAGAGGGGCTTTGCGCGCAAAAGCAAGCCTTTGGGCTATTGGTGGAGCCAGCCAAGCTCAAGTGGGAGGGGGACCGCACCCTCCCGGTCATGAAGATGCACGCCGGAACCACGCACCATCTGGCCGATGCGGGTCACCGGGCAGGGCAGCGGCGGCAAGGGCAAGGCCGACGTAAAAAGAAGCTGGTAATCGTCGCCGGCAGTCGCCGCAGACAGCCGTGCTGCGCGGTCCTCGCCGCCGCAGGCGCGGGCTTCGGCGGACA
>JANLST010000082.1:0-3831 GCA_031362505.1 Sphingomonadales bacterium | reverse complement strand
CACGTTCCCGCGGTTCACATGAACACGCGCTTCCTCGTGACGCAAAAACGCTGGTTCGGCGGTGGGGCCGATCTCAATCCTCCGCTCCCTTATGAAGAGGACACCGCCGATTTCCATGCGCGATTCAAGGCTGCATGCGATCGTCACGGGGCTGATTATTATGATCGTTTCAAGAAGTGCGCTGACGAATATTTCTGGATTCCACATCGCAACGTACATCGCGGCGTCGGCGGGATCTTCTATGACCATCTCGAAGGCGATTTCGACGCAAACTTCGGCTTCACGCGCGACGTAGGGGAGGCATTTCTCGATATCTTCCCTTCAATTGTTCGCAGACGGATGAATCTTTCATTCTCCGACGCAGACCGGATGGCGCAGCTGGAATGGCGCGGACGCTATGCCGAGTTCAATCTTGTCTATGACCGCGGGACGCTGTTCGGCCTCAAGACCGGTGGTAATATTGAGGCGATCCTTATGAGCCTGCCTCCCGTTGCAACCTGGAGCTAGCGGGCGGGCGCAAGCTGCCTGTAGAGCGCGGCTCCCAGAAGCAGGAGCAGCAACGCCGTTGTCGCACCGATCGCAGATTTGAGAATCGCAATGGCAACGCCAATTGCCGATTTCGGCAGGATCAGGCTCAGTAGAATACCAACGATCAGGTTGATCGTGGCAGCGGCAATCATGGCAACCACGGCAATCAGCAGGACAAGACCGGCGATACGCCATCCTTTCTGGCCACTCAGGGCAAAGGAACGCTGGATCGCAGTGATTGGATTGCCGATCCGTTCGGCCATCTGGGCCGGCGCAGCAAGCATCAGCCTGCCGATCAGGTAAACACCAGGCACGACCAGCAGGAGCAGGCCCGTGAAGGTTAAAAACTGGGTTAGCCAATTCAGCACGATCACGCCCGGCAGCAGCCGCAAGCCACTCATCAGGGATTCGCCGACAGTCAGCCGGCGGGGATCCAGCAAAAGCGCCAGTATCCCGGCTGATCCGAGCCAGACCGGCAGGTTGCAAAGAATCAGAGTCAGGCCATTTTTGCTGAAATATTCTTCCATTTGTCGAACGCCATTCCAATCGAACGAACGCACTTCGGGAGGCGGCGCGAGAAGCAGCTGAGCGAAGTTGGGAAGGAAAAGGAAGGCACCGGCGATGATCGCAAGCACGCTGGCATTCGCTCGCGCCATTGCCACCAGGTCGGCCCAGGTCGCATCATAGGAAAACTTGTTCATCGCCGCCAGATGCCGCTTTCAGCCTTCACTGGCAAGTGCCACTTGATCCCGGGCTTTGCCGGCCCCACGAGACACCATGACCGATTCGATGACTCCCGAATGGAAAGTCACGCCAGGACTGACCCCCTGGCCTGAAGCATTTGCAGCGATGGAGGAGCGCGCCGCTGCCATTGTCGACGGAACCGCGCGTGAGCAGATCTGGCTGCTCGAACACCCGCCGCTTTATACAAGCGGCACCAGCGCGGATCCTGCGGAGCTTCTTGATGCTCGTTTTCCGGTCTATGCGGCCGGGCGTGGTGGGCGCTACACCTATCACGGACCGGGACAAAGGATCGGCTATGTGATGTTGAACCTTGCGGGACGCGGTCGGGATGTCCGCTGTTTTGTCAATGCGCTGGAGGGTTGGGTGATCGCTGCACTCGCCGAACTCGGGCTAAAGGCATGGCGGGCGGAAGGGCGGATCGGGATATGGACCGATGACGGTGGCAAGGAAGCCAAGATCGGGGCGATTGGTGTGCGCGTGCGGCGCTGGGTCACGTTTCATGGTTTCAGCGTCAATGTCGATCCTGACCTTTCCCATTTCAGCGGGATCGTTCCGTGCGGCCTGCCCGACTTCGCTGTCACAAGCCTTGCCAAACTCGGAATTGGGGCGGACATGGCGGTGCTGGACAATGCACTTTTCCAGACATTCGAACACTTTTTGGACGCCACGTCAGGCAGATGAAGAATCTGCTTGAGCGTCGTCACAAAAAAGTCTAATGTCCACCTCGATTTGGGTATTAAGCGCGCAAAGCCGTCCAGATCTCTTTTACTTGGGAGCTTATTGATATGCGTAAGATCGTTTCTCTTTCACTGGTTGCTGCTGCTTCACTCGCCCTCGTCGCTTGCGGCAAGAGCGAAACCGCTGCAACCGACAATGCAGCCGTCACTGAAATGAATGCTGCTGATGCGATGGAAGGCACCACCAACGACGCGATGACGAATGTCGACGCGGCGACTGGTGCAGATGCCAACATGGCGGCTGATGCCACTGCGGCAGATGCCAACGCAATGGCGCCTGCCGCCAATGCTGCGGATGCTGCTGCCAAGTAATCGCCTTTCAGGCATTACTGGTCGGAATAGGGCCGTCCGGGAAACCGGGCGGCCTTTTTCGTCTGTCCATTTCCGGTTAAGGTTCTGCGGCTAAACCCGCCCGAAATGGACAGGATCATCATGCTTTCAAAGACGATAATCGGCACGGCTGCAATTGGGGCGCTCTTCATGTTTGCCGCCCCGGCACAAGCCCAGGGCTATTGGGTCCCGCCCGATTTCTCGGGCCTGCCGCTCTCAGGCTATGAACCGGGCATGGGCGTCGCCCTGCCAAACGCGACCGAAGCCGAACAAAAGGCTGCGATCGTATGGAATATGCGCGCGGGGCTGAATGTCGCGGCCTTGCAGTGCGCTTTCGAGCCGACGTTGCGCACAATGCAGAATTACAACGCTGTCTTGAGCGATCACAACGCCGAATTGGCGTCATCGTTCAATGCACTCGCTGCCTATTTCAAGCGCGTGAACAAGACTGCCGCCGCCGGACAAAAGGCGCTCGATACATTCGGAACCAGGACCTATAGTGGCTTTTCGACCGTGCGCGCGCAGGTCGGATTTTGTTACGCATCCTCGCGGATCGGGCGAATTGCCCTGTTCACCCCGAAAGGGCGCTTCCTCACGATGGCGCAGGAGCATCTGCGTGAATTGCGCAACAGCCTGACCGCGCAAGGCGAACAGCAGTTCCGCCAGCGCCTTCCTTACCGCCTTGCCGCGACGCCCAATTTCTCCGAGGATCGTTGCTGGAAAAAGAACAAGTATATCAACAGTTGCGGCTTCACGAGCTGATCAGGCAATTCCCAGGATCTTGTGGGTTTGGGTCGAAAGCCGCCAATGCGGATTCTTCATGACGAAATCGATGCAAGCCGCACGACTGGCGGCCAAATCTTGGCCGTCCATCGGCTGAAGCAGAAAATGGGCAAAGTCCCAGCTTTCCATCGCCTTCCAGTCGCTCCCCGGCTGCGGCCAGACCAGCTTGAGTTCATCTCCCGAACGCTGGATTGTAACACTCCCGGCCTTTGGGCTGATGCATAGCCAGTCGATACCGGGGATCGCCGCGATCGTGCCGTTGCTTTCTACTCCGATCTCAAACCCACGGATATGGAGCGCGTCGATCAAGGGGGTATCAAGCTGGAGCATCGGCTCGCCCCCGGTGATAACAATATAGGGCACACTCCCCTCTACGGCGCCCCAGCAACCGAGTGCGGCATCCGCCAAGCAATCGGCATCAGGAAACTTGCCGCCGCCCTCACCATCGGTGCCAACGAAATCGGTATCGCAGAACCGGCAGATTGCGCTTGCCCGATCTTCCTCGCGGCCAGTCCAGAGATTGCACCCCGCAAAGCGCAGGAACACTGCGCGGCGGCCAGTCTGAACGCCCTCGCCCTGCAGTGTCAGGAAAAGTTCCTTGACCGAATAGCTCATGCCGCAGCCGGATCGACCAGGCCCGCTTCGGCAAAACCCTTGGCGCGAAGCCGACACGAATCGCATTGGCCGCAGGGTCGCCCCTCCGCTGTGG
>JANLST010000065.1:0-5524 GCA_031362505.1 Sphingomonadales bacterium | reverse complement strand
GTGCTGTCGTCTATGTGCCGCTGGCAGCCATGGTCTACGCCTCGCTGGGCCGCCACCCGGTTCTGGGACTGGTGACGGCTTATGCAGGCGTGGCCACCGGATTGTCGGGCAATCTCCTGCCGGGCCAGTATGACGTGATGGTGCTGTCGATCACGCAGGTCGGCGCGCAGTTAATCGATCCATCGTGGCAAATGAATCCAATGGGTAATTGGTATTTCGGCATCGGCATCGCGATTGCCTTCACCGCCACCGCCTGGTTCGTCATTGAACGCGTTGTCTCCCCAAGGCTGGGTAGCTGGCGTGGAGACGCATCGAAAAAGAGCGATGTAGGCGAGCTATCTCCGTCGGATCGGCGGGGTCTGCGAACTGCTGGATGGGCAATGTTCGCGGTTATCGTCGCCATTGGGGCGCTGATGCTTTGGTCTGGCTATTCGCCGCTTTATGACGTGTCTGCCGCTCCTTCAGAACGGATCAAACCGTTCTTTGGCGCGCTGGTAACGCTGATATTCCTGTTGTTCATTGTGTGCGGCTGGGCTTACGGTGCAGCCACCGGCAGCATCACGGGCCACCGCGATGTCATCGCGATGATGAGCAAAGGGTTGGAGCCAATGCTACCTTATCTGGTGCTGGTTCTGTTCGCGGCGCAATTCGTCGCCATGTTCGGCTGGTCCAATCTTGGGCCGATCACGGCGATTGCGGGTGCCGAGCAATTGCGCGCAACGGGCGCGCCGCCGGCACTGCTGCTGCCGCTGCTGGCGACGCTGACCGCATGGCTGGACTTCCTGATTGCATCGGGTTCCGCCAAATGGACCGTGATGGCGCCGGTGGCGACGCCGATGTTCATGCTGCTCGGTATTTCGCCCGAAATGACCACCGCTGCCTATCGTGTCGGCGATACCGTCACCAACCTTATTTCGCCGCTCAACCCCTATGTCGTGTTAACGCTGATCTATTGCCAGCGCTGGGTGCCGTCGATGCGGCTCGGCTCACTGCTCGCGCTGATGCTGCCGATCGCGATCGCGCTTTATTTTGCAGGAGTTGCTGTAACCATTTTGTGGGCGTCGCTCGGCCTGCCCGTCGGGCCGGGCGCGAGCGACGTTTATCATCTGCCTTGAGACACGAGCTTTTCGTGTCGCGTGTTACGTATTTTGGGAGGTCACCTCGTGGTGAGGTGGCAAATAATGGAGTGAAGAGGATGACAATGTTTAAATCAATATTGGCCACAGCCGGTCTCGCGGTGGCACTATCGATGACCGCCCCGGCAATAGCCCAGGAGTCAAGCTACAAGCCGGGTACAGTCTGGCAGGCAAGCCGGATCAATGTCCTGCCGGGCCAGTTCGAGAACTATATGGATAACCTCGCCACGCGCTGGAAGAAGGTGCAGGAACTGGGCAAGAAGGAAGGCATTGTTTTGGAATATCACGTGCTCCAGACCAACAACGCTCGCAACGGCGAGCCTGATCTGATTCTGATCGTTGAGTATAAGGATTATCTGACGACAGCGCAGCAGACGGCCTGGGGCGAAAAGGTCAATGCCATGCTGGGTGAGGACGATCGCAAGGCGGATGTGTCGAGCGCAGCGCGTGGCGCCATGCGTGAATCCTTGGGTTCGACGGAATATCAGGAATTGATTCTGAAATAGGCGATCCATTTCTGGATCATGGCAGGCGGCAAGAATCCCTTTGTTGCCGCCCGCCACACACTGGATCCCATCACATACTGGGAGGCAGCCATGCCAACCACCGAGGATGTAGCGCGTGATTTTACCGCCATGCTGCGTGACGGCCAATTTGCTGCCGCCGGGGAGAGATTCTGGGCGGACGATGTCAAAAGCATAGAGCCCGCGAATAATACATTTGGCATTCCTGCGATTGTCGAGGGCATTGATGCGGCACGGATCAAGTTCAACACTTGGTTGGGCGCGAGCAGCATAAACGATCTCGGCATCGATGGGCCATTCGTGACGGGGAACCAGTTTGCGCTGTTCATGGACATGGTGATCGTAAATCGCACGAGGGGTGGCAGCCAGCCATTCACTGAAATAGCAATCTACACAGTTCGCGACGCCAAGATCAGCGAAGAGAGATATTTTTATGCTTGAAGCAGCAACCGCACACGAGCTGCCGACATCACTTACCCTGACCGAGAACCGCAATCTTCGGTTCCTTGTCGTGTTCATTCTCTATGTTGCGCAGGGTTTACCTGTCGGGCTGTTCTACTATGCGCTGCCGGCCTGGCAGGCGCAAAATGGCGCCTCGGCGGCTGCGGTCGGCGGCGTGCTTGCAATGACATCGCTGCCCTGGTCGCTAAAGTTGATCAACGGCATCGTCATGGACCGATTTGCTTTTCTCGCCATGGGCCGGCGGCGGCCCTGGGTGATCGCGGGCCAAATGGGCATTGTGATCGGGCTGCTGGTATTGGCCTTTGTCAACCCCGGGGCGCTTGATGCTGCGCTGCTTGGTGCCTTCGCCTTTTCCATCAATCTCGCGACTACGATTCAGGATGTTGCAGTCGATGGTCTCGCTGTCGATGTAATCCCGGCAAACGAGCTTGGTCGCGCCAATGGCTTCATGTTCGGTGGGCAAGCCATGGGCATCGCAGCCGGGGCATCGCTATCGGGCACGCTGATTGCCCATCAAGGTCTGCCGGTAGCGATGGTCGCACTCGCTGCCCTAGTTGCCGCCATCCTGCTAATCGTCATGGTGGTTCGCGAACGCCCGGGCGAACGACTTCTGCCTTGGTCGGACGGCGCGGCGTCCACAACCAGCCTTGAACGGCAACTGGGTACGTTCGGCGCGATCTTTGGAAATGTGTTTCGCGCCATATCAGAGCGCCATACTCTCGTCTTCCTGCCCGCCCTTTTCCTCGGCGGCGCCAGCTACGGCCTGTTCGTCGGCCTCGCACCACTCTTTGGTTCCAATAGGCTCGGCTGGACGGACGACACCTATGCGAATTGGGCGGGGCAGGCCAATCTCGCAGCAGGCTTTGCCGGGGTGTTGCTGTTTGGTTTTGTCACCGAACGTCTGGGCGCCAGGCGCACTTTCATCGGCTTTCATCTGATGAATGCGCTGACAGCCTCCGTCATGCTTGCTTTAATGCCGGGTTTCGACGGGCCATTGTTGCTGATCGCCGGGATCTTTGCGTTTACCGCGCTTGACATTTTGAGAAGCGTTGCTGGTTCGGCAGTTGCAATGCGACGCTGCACGCCCGCCGTCGCGGCAACGCAATTCTCCGTATTCATGGCGGTCACCAACCTTGGAACGTCCGTGGCGTCGGCGTTGCTGGGCAGCCTCGATCGGCTGGGCGGCATCCCGGCAATGGTTATGGCCTTAATATTTGCCGGTTTGGCGGGCGCGGCATTCGCTTCCGTTGCCAAGGCCGGGCGGTAGCAGACTCAGGCCCTCCAGCCTGTCCAATCCCGACGAAGCGAAAGAGGGTATTCATGAACGAATGGCCACTTTTGGGGGCGTTCATTTTGCCCCAGAATGGCGGCAATGTTGTCGGATGCCGACCGCGTCGCTGGTTTGCCCGAACGGCAGCTTTACCTGTTTCTGTGGTCGAAACCCGACAGGCAGCAATCGGCAACAAATTGGTCGCCCTCATACAAATGTAAGCCCAGAAATTGGGGTGATCGACATGCCAGTGCTGTATATCAAATTGCATAAGTTGGGGAACGAAATCCGGAGCTACTGAACGTTCGGAATCCTGACAATGCTACCCTTAGCATCTCCAGCGATGTCATCACCTTCGGTAACGACTGACACGTAAAGTTCCTTCTCACCTTCACTGAAGGCGACGTTGGTCGTGCCGTTGCCGGCTGCGATATCAAATATGTGAAGCAGCTTGCCTTCGGGAGAAATCTTGAGGATCCGACCGCCGTAATATTGTGCGACATAGAGCGCGCCTTTGCTGTCAACCTTAAGGCTGTCCGGCCCGGCCCACCATTTTTCGACCTTGTTGGGCACAAGCAGGTTAAGCAGAACGAAATTGGACCGGTGTCCAAGCGATCCGTCAGCGCCGATCGCGAATTTCAGGATGCCGTTACCAACCATTTCGTCCACATAGAGCGTCTTCTGGTCAGGCGAGACACCGACGCCATTGGCATAATTGATGTCGTTAGCTACTTCGACCCAGACATCGCTGGCTGGCCCCTTGTAGAGTACTCGCCCCACAACGGCAGTGGGTGCAGCGGCAAAAGGTCCGAAAACCGTCGCATAGGCTCCGCCATTGGCGGTGACGACAATGTCATTGATCCCACCGTCGAAATTCCGGCCGTGGTCGTCGGCCTCCCATCGTCGCAATTCCCGTCCCTCAAGTGTTAGTTCAAGAATTGCTCCATGTGCATCAGAGCAGGCGAGCAGAAACGATTTCTGTTTTGTCATTGCCAAGCCATTGTGGCTGCAGCCCGGCGCGCGGTTGATAACCGTGCTGGTCTTCCCGTCCCATCGCAACAGCGAGCCTGGATTCCATGCGACGTAGTAGAGTTTTCCATCGACAACGAGCGGCCCTTCCGGCCCCAAAACATTCGCGGCGATCACCACTTCCTTTGGCCCAGCGCTCGCTGAGGCGACGCCGGAAAGCCCGATGCAAAGTGCAAAGATGATCCATTTCAACATGGTGATGCCCCCAAAACGTTCTGCCCACTGAGACTATCGTCGCCGCTGCAATATTAACAGCTACTTGTTGGCTGCGGATGAGTTCCTCGATCGCAAACCTCTAGTAAGCAGTGATGCGGTATCCCGCTGAATGGGGTAATGGCACTAATCTAAAGCGATCAACCGCCAAGGGGAACGGCAGCTAAGCGAGGTGCCGCGCGGCAAGCTGTCATTCAGCTTTCAGCCCTCAGGGGTCATTCGTTCGCCGATCGGTATGTGTGAACATACGGCAGCTATCAGGAACCGAATTGAGGCAATCGAACGACCGCAATGTTGTCGATTCCGGAATGTCCGCTTTTGGGGCAAAAGTTCGACTTAGCGGACAAGCTTGGCAATCTCTTTCAGATAGGCCACGGCGGCCTTAGACTTGGCAGAATAGCCCCCATGTTTGCGCAGGTTGTTCACCGAAGGTCGCTCAGTCCTAAACCGCCTCTATTTCTTCAACGGTTGTGCCCAGCGCCTTGGCGATGGCCTCCAGTTCCTCTTGTGTCGGGATCAACTCCTCAGCTTCATAGAGGATCAACCGCCCCAAATGAATGCCGGTCTTCTTACTGATCGTCACAAGCGGCACGGCCAATTGCTGCGACCAGACGCGCAACCAAGGTTCGCCCGCCAATATCCGGCTTTCTGCAGCGCGCCCGAGCGTTTTGACGGTGGGCGGGGGTTTGGGTTGGCCTTTGTGTCGCATTCTTCTGTTAAACCCATATCCAACGATGCGACAAAGGTTGGCCCTTTCGCCGCCGCGCTCGAATCCTCCGGCATTGATGTCCTAAGGAGCGGTTGAAAAAAGCTGTTCAATCATTGTGCTTATTATCCTTCAGAAGCTCAATGATCCTCGCCAAGACAGTAGTATGAAGCGGAGTGTCGAA
>JANLST010000051.1:0-6768 GCA_031362505.1 Sphingomonadales bacterium | reverse complement strand
GGTTTTGCATCTAGCGCTGGCCTTTGACTGTATCTGTGAATAGCATCCGGTAACGGAGGATATTCCCATGATCGAGATTCTTGCCGTCAATGCCGCGCTGTTGATGATCACGATCATCATCCTGTGGGCGATTTCGGTCCGTATCCGCGACGTCAGTTTCATCGACAGCTTCTGGGCGTTCGGCATGGTGATGCTTGCCATCTCGACCTTTGTGCAGGCGCATGACGGATCGCCACAGCGCAAATTCCTGATCCTTGCCTTGACTGGCATCTGGGGCCTGCGCCTCTCACTCCACCTCTACACGCGCTGGCGGGCGGAGGGTGAAGACCCGCGCTACCGACGCATTCTGGGCAGCACGATGGAAAAGAAGGGTTGGTCATTCGCCCGCACATCCCTCCTCAAGGTATTCCTGTTGCAGGCGCCGCTGCTGTTTATCGTTTGCCTCCCTGCCCAATTGGGTCAGATTGCCGCCGAACCGGCGCAGACCGGCTGGCTGGCCTTTGCCGGAAAATGCCTCGCGCTCATCGGCATCGGGTTTGAAACGATCGGCGACTGGCAGTTGCGCCGCTTCAAGGCCGATCCGGCGAGCAAGGGCAAGGTGCTTGATACCGGCCTGTGGCGCTACACCCGCCATCCCAATTATTTCGGGGATGCCTGTGTGTGGTGGGGCATTTGGCTGATCGCGGCGGAAACGTCGATCGGGCTTCTGGCGCTACCCGGGCCATTGCTCATCACCTGGCTTCTGACACGGATGAGCGGCGTGCCGATGCTGGAATACAGCCTCAGGAAGAAGCGGCCGGGATATGAGGACTATATCCGGCGGACGTCGAGCTTCATCCCCTGGCCGCCAAAGGGGTGAGCCAAGCTGCCCCTCCTTGTCAATTCTGTGAAAGCGGAAATTTCTGAAATGTTGTGGATAGCGGACTGGCAGGTTTCGGGTTAAATGTTTGGGAAGCTCCCGCTCTTGCAAATTGCAGGGTTTGGGGGTTCCTACCTATTTCGCGGTGCCAAAGCTGCGCCGTTTCACGGCGCGCAACTTTGAGTTACTCTTAGACGTCGTCCCTCGGCAATCCCTAACCTCAGCTGCCTTGCCAATTAACGCGATTGGCCGTGCTGATCGCGGCATTTCAGGAATACTACGAGGCAAAGCAAACCGACAATGATCTCTGCTGCGGCTACCTGCAGCAATTGCGGGTCGGGCATACCGTCGAGCGCCATGCTCAACACCCTGGCGAACCCGTATCCGAGGTATACCATCGTTGCCAGCAAGGTCGAATAGTAGGCGAGTTCTGCAACGCAGGCCCCGGCCAGAATGACCAGCCCCACGGCGACCAAGCCTCCACCTGAAGCGCGAAGCTCATTGATCAATGAGATGTTGCTGCCGACCGCAATGCCGGCGCTCGCTTCGAACTGGACCGGCACGAGCAGGCTCGCCAAACCGACCAGGCAGCCGATCATCCCCGTGACCAGCAGGAGTGCTTTCAGTGCGGTCGTGCTGTGGGTCACGGCCGGATTCCTCCGCCTGGCAGGGCCAAGTCAGCGGATGAGGTTCTGATCAGGGCATGGCTGGCCAGCAGATAGAAGGCAGCGGCGACAACGGACCCGATCGTCCTCACGTGGTTCCAGAAGGTCCACCGCGGAAAGAAGACCGTTTCCCAATAGTCCTTTGCCGCGACACTGTCGAAGGGTAACCTGGCGAGGGCGTTGTTCATCGGTACGTTGCCCAGCAAAGTTACCGCGAATACCCCCACAACATAAGCCGCGCTGCCCAACAGAATATGAGTGCGTGCGGGACCGCGCAGTTTCAGCAACGCTATGCCGGCCATGATCGGCGCGACGAGCGACATGCCGATCAACATGACCATGAAGATCGTCGTGAACACCTCGCGGTTGATGATTTGCATTGATTCGATTCCGCCGGCGCGCATCGAGTGGTCCAGTGAAACCATCACGAATTCGGAAAAGGCCTGAAACACGCCTGCGACCAGCGCGCAGGCGATTGTCGCGCCGCTGATCAGGACTTTGAACCACCGGATCATTGCACCTTCCTTTTCTTGACACCGTGTCAATTGACTTTTGTGTCGCTAGAGTTAGCTTGACGTCATGTCAAGTGACAATTTGCGAACGCGCGAACGGATCCTCGAAGCCACGCTAGAGCTGCTTCAAACGGGAACGCACTCGGCAACCCGGATCAGTGATATCGCCAAAAAGGCCGGTATTTCGCGGCAGGGGCTCTACCTGCATTTCAGCAACCGGGCCGAGCTGCTGATCGAAGCCACGCGCTATATCGAACGGCGCAATGCGATCAATGCGGTGCTGACACCAAGCCGCGATGCGCCAAGCGGTCTGGAACGAGTGGATTCCTATATCGTCGCCTGGAGCGGTTTTTTGCCAAAGATCGAAGGTCTGGCCAAAGCCTTGATCGCAATGAGCGAAACCGATGCTGCTGCAGAGCAGGCCTGGAACGGGCGAATGCAGGCGATGCGAGAAGGCTGCGCGGCTGCGGTTGCGGCGCTTGCCCGGGACGGTCGCTTGTCGCCAGAATTTTCACAGGAGCAGGCTACCGATATCCTTTGGACACTGCTGTCAGTGCCGAACTGGATTCAGCTGCGCGAATCATGTGGTTGGTCGCAAGATGCCTACTGCAGCATGATGCAGCTGCTCGCTCGGAAGATGCTGCTGGACGCCGCAGCCTGATCCGGCGCCACTCTCCGGTGCCTGATCCAGTTTCCGCACCGATGTAGCCACGCGCGATGACAGCAACCACGCCATCGCTGGTCCTTCGACGAACCCTGAACAAACGGAAGGCTTTGAGCGACGGAATCGCTATACTGAACGTCCACCAAGTTGTCGAAATCCACCCGCATTCATCCAGCGTTCAGCTTCGTTGACTACATTTGTAATCGAATGGAGACCAGACGATGGCGGAACGGATCAGCGATGCTGAACATGCGGTGATGGAAGTGTTGTGGGCGGATGCGCCGCTCACAGCCAATGCGGTCGCCGAACGGCTGACCGACAGCCAGAGCTGGACGCTGCCGACCGTCAAGACGTTGCTTTCGCGGCTCTTGTCGAAAGGCGCACTGGAGGCCGAAGCCGAAGGACGCCGCTTCCTCTATCGCCCACTGATCGCGCGCGCCGAATATGTTTCGCATGAGTCGCGGCGGCTCGTCGACCGGCTGTTCGGCGGGCGGCTTTCGCCGCTGGTCGCGCACCTTGCAGAGCAGGAAGCGCTCACCGCTGAAGACATTTCCGAAATCGAGGCTTTGTTGAAGGAGCTCAAGTCATGATGCAATGGATTGCAGAAACACTTGTCGCGACAACCCTGCTGATGCTGTTCGTGCTCGCCATTCGCCCTTTGGTGGCAAGCCGGTTCGGCGCACGAGCGGCCTATCTTCTCTGGTTTGCACCCGCTTTGCGCATGATCTTGCCGCCTCTGCCCGCCAACTGGTTCGGCGATCAGGGAGCGGCTGTTCAGGACGTGGTGGTCGTGCTGGTAGGAGCTTCATCCCCTTCCCTCCAGCCGGCCATCACAACCGGGGGTGGCACCGCCTGGCTGATTGTATCCCTTTCAGTCTGGCTGGGCGGTGCGGTCTTCTTCTTCGGGCGGCACTGGCTTTCCTATCTGCGCTTTTCGCGCGACGTGGCTGAAGACGGCCGCGCCCTGTTCGATGCGGGCAAGATTCCGGTGACGGCCAGCCCGGCGGTTTCGTCGCCGATTGCTCTCGGCGTCTTCGACAAGTCCGTGATCGTCCCCGAAGATTTTGAACATCGTTACGATGCGGCCGAACAAAGGCTGGCGGTTGCGCATGAACTGACCCACCATAATCGCCAAGATGTTCCGGTGAATTTTGCCGCGTTGGCCGTCCTTGCGCTGCACTGGTGGAACCCGGTCGCCCACATTGCCCACCGCGCTTTCAGGCTTGATCAGGAAGCGGCCTGCGATGCAATCGTCCTGACGGGTGCCACCGCAGAGGAGCGCCATGCCTATGGTTCGGCGCTGTTCAAGTCCGCCATGGGCCGTGTCCCGCTCGCCGCCTGCGCAATGGGCGCGACCACGACCTTGAAGGCGCGATTGCGGAGGATTGTTTCGGGGCAAGGCGAAGCTCGACTTGCCCGGCCCGGCGCCGCACTCGCCGCCTTTCTGGTTTTGGGCGGGGTTGCCGTCACTGCATCGGGAGGAGTCCCCCAGATTGTTGAACCTGCCATCCAGACGCCGCGTGCGCTCGTGCTGAACGGTGGGGTTGTCGACACACCCGGGTTGCTCAATATTACAGCCCCTGTGGCGCATGACGAGAAGAACTGCCCCGATGCAAAGGCGCACGCCGTCGCCCGGCTTCGTACCAAGGCTTTGAGGATCGCGGAGACCGCGGAGACCGCGGCCGAGCAGTCACGGGCCGACGCGCTGGAAGCCAAAGCCGAAGCCCGGGCCAGCGCGCAGGAAGCGATGGTCGAAACGCGTGAACATGTCCGCGAGGCAACGGCCCAAGGTGCAATCGCGATGCGCAGCGCAGAAGCAGCGCGCGCTGCCGCTGTGCGCTCAATGACGATCAGTTGTTCCAACAAGAACAATGGCAGCGTCGTAGCGTTCGATAGCGCCGATGGCTCGCCGGGGGATCGGCAGATGCGGATCATGGTCTGCGGCGACGGTGCCCGGATCGGCCGCGCCCGGATGATCGACGCCCTTCGGACGGCACGCGAGCAGATCGAACACGATCCGATGCTCCCCGCCCAGACTCGTGCGCACGTCCTTGCCGCGCTCGACCGCCAGATCGCTTCGGTCTGGCCACTGCCCGCGCCGACGGGTTATTCGCAGCAGTAGCTTGATAACGCGCACGACTACGGCCACATGCACGGTATGGACGTGCCCGATCTTTCCAACGAACCCTATGCCATTGCCGAGCAGATCACACCGCTGATCCGGCGGGTGCTGGCACGCAACGCGTCGCCGTTCAGCTATACCGGCACACAAACCTATATCGTCGGAACGGGCGAGGTCGCGGTGATCGATCCCGGTCCGCTGGGCGATGATCCGGCACATGTCGGCGAACTGGTCCGCCTCCTCGGCGAAGAGCAGATTGTGGCAATCATATGCACGCATACGCATCGGGACCATTCGCCCGCTGCCGCTCCGCTTGCCGCCGAAACGGGAGCGCCCGTGATCGGTTGTGCACCGCTCGTCCTGTCTGACGATGGCCCGCGCGCCGATGCCGGGTTCGACCCGACCTACAATCCGGCGCGCATCCTGAAGGATAGCGAAGCCATTACCGGCCCCGGCTGGACGTTGCGCGCGGTCGCGACGCCTGGACACACGTCAAATCATCTCTGCTTTGCGCTCGAGGAAGAAAAGGCGCTGTTCTCGGGCGATCATGTCATGGGCTGGTCAACCACGGTCGTTTCCCCGCCGGACGGAGACATGGCCGCCTATATGGCAAGCCTTGCCCTGTTGATGGAGCGTGACGATGCGGTCTTCTATCCCGCGCATGGCAAGCCGGTTGACAATCCCAAGCGACTGGTGCGCGGCATGATGGGCCATCGGAAGCAGCGCGAGGGGCAGATATTGCGCCTGCTCGAACGCGGCGTCGGCGTGATTCCCGACATGGTCACAGAAATGTACAAGGGGATCGATATCCGGCTTCACGGCGCTGCCGGTCGCTCGGTCCTCGCCCATCTCATCGATCTGCGCGATCGCGGGATTGTTTCGGAATGCGGCGATCAGTGGAGCCCTGCCGCCTAGGCAGCAGCCGGATCAAGCATCGCGAGCGCGTCCTTCAACTCTGACCGGAAACGGGTGGCGACTCCTGCCTGGACGGCAGGACTGTTCGTGCTGAAATGGGCGAGGTTTCCGTCGTCGAGGCGCCGCCCGCGTTCGGTGTAGATCGCGATCAGCAGCGCACGGTCGCCCGGACCGGCGACACCCATCGCCCGGACAACCAGTGCGTTCTTCGGCCCGTGCTGGACAGCCGTTGACCAGACCGCATCGCGCACCGCATTGCTGTGCCGATCGAGGTCGGCGCCGGTCTTGCCCAGCACATGGGCGATCTGCACATCATAATGGGTGCGCTTGATAAAGGCGTGCTGCGCCGCCTGGAATGCTTGCGGCTCGCGCGTTGCGACCGATTTCCAGATGCGGCTGAAGGCCGGTATCCCCGACCGGACTGCGCCAAACTCCGCCCGCCAGCGCGCGCCTTCATGCGCAAGAAACTCCTCGGGCCGGCCAAGTTTCGAGGCAAGCTGATAGCTGCCATAGGAAACCCCGCCCGCATCGCCCCGTCCGCTCGAAACCGTGCCCGGTCCGCGGCCCGACGTTTCATACCGGGCCGAAAGCGCGCCCAGTTCATGCGTGGTTCCGGCTTTGGTCATGCATCTGCCTCGGATTTCGATGTCTGTTCAACCCTTACGGCATTGCGGCAGGTTTGGATGCGACAAGCCAGCCTTTGCAGGGTGCGAGATGGTTTTGCTATGCCGCGCGGCCGGGCGGCGGTAGAAGCGGCCATGGCTTTTGAGGAACTGAAATGAGCGTGCATTCGGGAAGTTTGAGCGGCGTCGATCTGCGCGAGGAAATCAATCGCCTCCGCAAGGAGCGCAACGCCGTGATCCTCGCCCATTATTACCAGCGGCCCGAACTGCAGGACATCGCTGATTTCGTTGGCGATTCGCTCGAGCTTTCAAGGAAGGCGCAGGCGACCGATGCCGAGGTGATCGCCTTTTGCGGCGTCAAGTTCATGGCCGATACGGCGAAGATTCTTTCGCCCGAAAAGATCGTCG
>JANLST010000487.1:0-13064 GCA_031362505.1 Sphingomonadales bacterium | reverse complement strand
CTCGACATCGTTGCGCGGGCCGTAGATCATGGCGCGGGCGATATCGCCAACGCCGGGGCCGTCATACTTGTTGCGCGTCATGCGCTCGCCAGGCTTGAAGACCTTTACCTCCTGCCCGCGACTGTCCAGCCAGATCGATTTGCCGGACGCTGCCCGCCCACTATCATCTGCCCAGACTTCACCGGGGCCACCAAGGGCGGGACGTGCGCTCACGCGCTCCTGCTCGGCTTCAATGTTCGAGCGTTCTTCTTCGATATCGAGCTTGTTGAGGTCAATCTCGCGCATGTGCGCGTCGTGCTTTCGCTCCACGGCCTCAGCGGTCTTGGCATCTTTACAATCTTTGAGTTCGTCAAGCGCCGTGCGCGCTTCCGCGAGCAGGTCAACGCGCCTGCGTTCCAGCGCGATCAGTTCGGGGGTCTTCATGGGATTTTTGCTCCTTAAGCCTTTGCGGCCATCGGGAGCGGATTCTGCATTGCGAGCATTCGTTCACTCTCCGACAGTCGGAAAAGGGTGACGCGAAAGAGCCGCGCCTGCCTCGGCAATGCCGGTAAACGAGAATTAAGCTGGTATCAGAATACCGCCAATTGTCAAGTTTGATCGCAATTTATTGGAAAAGCGGACTGTCCGCTTCCGACCCCATTGCGGACATGGTAGTCAAGCACTAGCCGTTAATTCGGAAGGAATTGCCATGAGACTAAAGTTTGTTGTGGCGGCAGCAGCGTTGAGTATTGGCGCAGACAAGCCCGACTTACTGCGTTGCAATTTCCACCGTACTGACGCTTGTACACAAAGTGGTTGTCGCAGAAATTCGCCAGAATTTTGGGCGGAATGGGAAACTGGATCCAATGTTTATCGTCGATGTGATAAAAAGACTTGCGAAACCCACATCGTAACAATCAGCCAAGCAGCAAATGCAACCTTTTTGACCTCCGCGTATCAGGTCATTGTTGCTCGAATCTACCCCAATAACTACATTATTGAAGTGAACACTTCCGGGTGGAACGTTTTCGTCCATCGGGGAAAATGCTTTAGACCTTCGTAGCTTCCGCTTACCACAACCTTCCGGTCATTCCGCATCGAAAAAAGATGTGATATATGCTTCCGACCCGTTGAGGTCACCAACATTGCGGACGTTTTTGTGCTTTGCTAATATCGCAAAATGGACGGCTTCCTGATCGGACTTGCTGAATTTCTAGCCGATGCCGGCAAAAGCGCGATTGAAGCAATTGAGGATCGATGTGGAAGAAGTGCGGCTTGGTTTGTCGCGTTCCTCGTTATCGCCTTGGTTTTTGCGATACCGCCCGCAATCGCATGGTTCATTTTTGCATACCCCTAACGTCCGTTTCCCACCCCCGTCCGGACATTTGCTAAGCGTCTAGTGGAGCATGATGCGCCGCTCGACCATGTCAGCCAGGTCGCGCAACCGTTCGACCGATTGAATGGGGCTGTGCTTGATAAGCAGGATATCAATCAGCGCCATCGACGCGATAGCAAGCATTTCACCCTCTGGCAGTCCCTTTTCTTCGGCAAGCAGCTTGATCGCAGTCACAAGCTGTTCGCTTGTAGCAAGCAGGTCATATTGAGGCATCAATTCAGTTCCTTTCGTATGGCGAAGGGCCAAGCAACGGATCGTCCAAGGGGTTGGCAGCTTCGATATCCTTGGCGATTGCGGATCGTCTGGCGATGTTGCGAACGTCGCCACCGCGCGCTCGGGCATGCAGGGCAAGCGAGCGACGCATGGCAAGGATTTCGCCTATAAGTGTGCTCACGGTGCGACTGCGCGGATTTGTCACCCTGACGCCGCTTGGTCGGGCAATGATGAAGCCCTCCTGGCGCAATTCAAATTGCTCGCGTTCGAGGTCGGCCATCGAGCGGGCAATCAATGCTGCAAGTTCAAGCGAATGGTCTGTCCACTCGCTTCGCGCGAATTCCCCAATCACCGAATGCCAAAAGGGCCAATCTTCGTCTGCAAGTCGGATATGACTTGGAAGCGCAATCTCGCGCATTCCGGCTTTCAGTACCTCAACCGCTCTTGTCGGGCCGTCAATTCTCAATCGTCTGGTCATGTCATTTCCTCACGAAATTGGGTTTAGGTAAATCGTTGTGCGTTGGCACCGGTGTCCTGTCTGGCGGTACCAGAGCGGCAATCTCCCCCTCCCGCCCTCATGCTCCCAACCCTCCGCTCATGGGCGTAAGGTCGAACGGGTCGGGGTCGTCGTCGAAATGTATTGGCGCGGCGGCCTCAAGGGCCGCGCCATTATACGTAGTATAAGGGGGGTTGAAGCGTGCAGCATTTCCGCGCGTTTCGTGCAGGTCGGTGCAGGGGGTTTGTGCAGGGGGGTCGGTGCAGATTTCAGTGGCTTTGATGCCCTGTTTCATGACCCTGTTAGGGCCGCGCCATAGAGGCTGGTCGAGGGTGATTGAACCAAGACTAAGCAGCCGTTCCATTGCCGATTTGAACTCGTCCTGATTGAAGCCCTTGGACTCTGGCATCGCCGCAAATACCTTTGGGGCATAGTTGCTGCCGGGGTTGTGCGACACGGCGCGCGATTGTTCCGTTGCCACTGTCAGACAGCGCATAAAGGCAGCATTCTCGGCACTCGCCTTTGCGGTGGTGGCCAAGTCCTTGAGCGTCTCTGGCGGCAAGTCTGCGTCGCGGACAAAGGCGCCTTGATACCAGCGGAACGTCACCGTCTCACCGCGCCGCGAGTAGTTGCTTTTTGACCTGGTAAGTGTGCGCGTGTCCTGATCTTGGTTGGCATGGCTGAGATAGAGCCGCTGCCGGACATGCGCATCCCAGCCGGTCGAGCCACTGTATTCGGCGCCATTTTTGGGGGTGTGTGCAAGCAGAAGCACCACGCCATTGTTACGCATCGCCAGCCGGTCGAGCATATTGCAGAAGGTCGCCACCTCATGGCGGACGTTCTCGTTGCCCGGAAAGAAATGGCTGGCGTTGTCCAGACACGTCAATTCGCTGCCAAGATTCGAGATCTCATGAAACAAATCTGTCGGCTCGATCCTGCCGGTTTCGTCGAATACGCCCAGTTCGTTCCCGATGCGGCCTTTGAGCGACCAGAGCGTAAGGAATTCGCCATAGTCTGCCATCTTGACGCCCAGCGCCTGGTTGATGGCGACCTGCCTGATACGCAAGACATGTTGGTCATCTTCGCAGGTGATATAGGCGGCAGGGGCGCATTGCGTTTCATAGCCAAGAAAAGGCCTCCCAAGCGCGACGCAAGAGCAGAGCAGCTGGCCAAGCAGCGATTTGCCGGTGCCGCCCTCGCCCGCCATGATTCCCCCGGAGCCGCGCGCTAACCAGCCTTCAAGCAAATGCTCAATTGGTGGCGGCGGTATGTCGTCCCAGTTTTCCGATGGCCAGAGCGGGCCACTCGAAGTGAAACTCGATGCAGGTGAAGGTCGGCCCTTACCAGTGTCCCAATCCCAAGGATCAGGCATTGGCGAATTCCAATCGATCAAGACAGGACGTTGTCAGGGCAAGGCGTCGGCAAACTGCAACAGCGTCCAATATCTTGCCGGTGTCCAGGTGTGCATACATCCACCGCGACGTGACGCGGAGAATGGTATAGTGGATCGCCAGGGCGTCATCGGTGTGCGCTTGAGGGTTGCTGACAGCGAGCGTTGACCATTTGCGGGCCTTGTCAAGTGCCTTACGGGCTTCGCGAACGTCTGCCGGATCGCCGCGCCCTAGAAAGGTATCAAAGCGGTCATCCAGGTCATCGCGCTGGAAAATCGCCGTTTCGGTTGGAGAGAGCGCGTTCATGCCGTTCTGCTTTCGCGGTCATAGACCGGATGCAGAATCTTGCGCGCGACCGGGCGATTATCAACGGGGCGAAGCCAGTGCGTCGCAAGAATGCCGCCGGGAAGCGGTTGCTGAAATGAGTGAGATTTGCTAGGGATTTCGGAGCCGTCGAAAGCTACATGCGCCGTCCGATCCCAAGTCGGGCGGCGTTTCAATTCCAGCACTAGGCGGCCTCGGGCTGCCGTTCGCCAGCCTTGATAAATGCGTCAAGATCGGAGCGGCGATAAACGACCTTGCGGCCAATCTTGATATATTTCGGGCCGCGCCCTGTGGAGCGCCACCAGGCCATTGTGGATGCGGGAACGTCGCCAAGAACAGCACTTGCATTTTCAGGCGGCAGCAAATCGTTGTCAGACATTATCAACCTCGTCTTTCCGTTGCGGTTGACGAGAGGTGTATTGAGTTCGGATTGTCCTAGTCGTTAGCCTTGGGACGATTTCTTTGCGCCATACCAGTCAGTCTGAATTGCTCCAGCACTGACGCCGAAATGCTTGCCTGCAATCTTGAAGCTATTTCTTACGCTTTTGCCTCGGTTCAAGAGTCCTTGCACAAATTGGATTCGCACCTCGGCGGGTTGCCTCCGCGTCTTCGCCGATCCGGCAGCGCGGGCTTCGTTGTGCTTGCGACCATATAGAGCATCGACTTCCCAGGTTGTTTTCATCCGCAACTCGGTCAAAAGTTCTCCTATCTTCATTGAAGCCGCGACCGCTTCCCATGGCCGCCCTTCCGAGACCGCGAATTCCACAATTTTCGCTTCCGTGTTGATCGCGTGAAGATACCAGGTTGTTGACTCGTATTCGGCCAGATTGACTAAGACGTCCGGCACGTTCTCTTTGATCTCGGCGAGATCACGTCTGACGGCAGCGATGACTGAGGCGTAGCCCGCCCAAGGCTCAAGTATATTTCTATTGTGCTGGTCGAATGCGGCGCGGATCACCTCCTCGTCTTCCGGTTCAATAGGCGCGACGATAGAAGTTTTCCGAATTTGGCGTTCAGTGATGCCGCTCCCGACTGTTCTAGAGATTTCCTTACGCATGGAGCTTCACCACTTTGCCGTCCTTCCCGGCTGCCTTGATTGACCCTGCCCTGCGCTTGGCAGCACCTTGCGCAGCCTTCATCACATCTTCGCGGGTGACATGCGCATAGCGCATCGCAGTGGCGACGCTGCTATGGCCAACCATTGCCATCTGGACGGGCAAGGCGATTGTTGTGTCAGTATATGTCGCAGTTGCGAACCAATGCCGAATCAGGTGCAGGGAAGCGTTCTCGCGCGCTTCAACATTTGCCGCCTTCATCACGCGTTCAAAGCCTGCCTCCAGCGTCTCGACACGCAAGGCGGTATTCTTCGAAGATGGAAGCATAAAGTCGACGCCAACGATGCGCGGCGCTTTTCTGAGCAGCTTCTTCGCTTCCGTCGTGATTGGCTTTTCAAGGTAGCCGGTCTTGCTGTTCGGCCAGCGCATGACACCTTCGACAAGATCGACGTTAGACCATTGCAGCCCACATATTTCGCCAGCACGGCAACCCGTCGCAAAGAGCAGCCTAAGCCCAAGTGCAACTCCTGCCGTCAACTTGCCTTCGGTTTCGTGCGTATCGATCATGGTCAGCAGGCGAGAAACTTCCGCGCCCGTAAACAGACGTGTGCGACGTCTGGTTCCCTTCAAGCGAATTCGGGCCGGATTAGAGCCTTGAGGCCTCAATCCGTTCTCTTCGGCCCATGACATAGCCGAAGACAGTATGCGCACCGCAAGGGCCGCCTGAGTCGGTTTGGCGCGCCTTGCCTGATACATTTCCGCGACGTGCTTGGGTTGCAGCTCGTCAATCTTCAAATCGCCAAGGTCGGGCGTGAGGATTTTCTCAACCACGCGTTCGTATTCGCCCCAAGTCTTCGCCGCCAATTTCAGTTTGGCATGATCTTTAATGAAGCTATCGAGCACGTCTGCAACTTTCGGCGTGCGACGGGCGCGCGCAAGTTCGTCTTTCTGTTTCGCCAGCACGGCGGCGGGGTCTTCCTCGTTCGATTTGTCCTTCGCCAGTTGATAAGCAACATCGGGGTTCTTAGCCTTGAGTGTGACGCGCCTGACAGCACCATTGCGCCCACCTGCTGAGCGATAGACATAGATGAATGATTTGTTGCCAGTCGGTCGAACGCGAAGCCCAAAACCCTGCAGCCGATCATCCCAAATGACATATTCGCGCTCGCCTGCCTGGGCATCGTTCACCACGGTTTTCGTGAGCTTGACCTTTTGCTGTTCCATCTCTTGCGCCCTCTGGGGAAACACCGGGGAAACACCATCGCCCGTTTCAACCGTTCCCAACCAATTCTAACTAACGCAGGGAAACACCGAAATCTAGAGAATTCCGTAAATCTCCGAAGATTACCATTTTTAACCAATCGTCCCCAACTGTCCTATTGTCTAACTTTTAATCAGTAGGTCGCTGGTTCGAATCCAGCAGGGCTCACCAATGACCCATTATTGGTAGTTGATGACCCTCTCCTCCCGCACCGACAGGGGGAGGCTCATTTCTGTTCTCATTTTCTGCCAGAGGAAACGTTGCGAAACATGGACGCACAGAAATCCTCGGATTTCGGCCCAGAAGAACCCGTAATGCTTTGATAATATTTGAAAAGTACAGAATGCATTCCGGTCAACTGGCCAAGGATTCATATTTTGCATGCGCGACTTGTTCTGGAAAGTCCAAGTGATCTGGACAAAACTGCAATAGTTTCACATTGTTCGCGCCTAGTACGAGTAGAGGATAGGGACTCCATGTCACTGACAGGCAAAAACGCAGACGCATCGAGCAGCAACGGCAACGCGTCACAGCAACGCCAGGAAGACCGTGCGCGCGTCAACCTTGAAGGCCCGACGCTCCGCGTCGCAAGCGGGGTGACTGAACCGATCATGCTGCAGGATGTGTCTTCTCAGGGTTTCCGCACCGATTGGCCGCACAAACTCGTTCCCGGTGACCCGGTATGGCTCAAACTGCCAGGGCTGGAGGCGCTGTCCGCCAAGGTTGCATGGGAATTGGACTTGATGATCGGTTGCAAGTTTGACGTTCAATTGCATTCTTCCGTTTTTGCCAAAATCATAAACCAAGCGCGCTGACCGGCTGGCCTAGAGCCCAGCAATGTGACTGACACTTGCCTTGTGGGCTTGATTGGTGAGGCGCAAGATCAGGATTC
Source organism: Sphingomonadales bacterium (assembly GCA_031362505.1). GTDB lineage: Bacteria > Pseudomonadota > Alphaproteobacteria > Sphingomonadales > Sphingomonadaceae > Aquisediminimonas. Next base: position 6,057 of record JANLST010000487.1, on the reverse strand, counting down.
CAACGAGGGGAGATCGTGATGACCAGAGCATGCTGGCGTTGTGTCGAACCAATCCAGGAAACAGCATCCAGATGCCCATTCTGCGGAGCCCGCGTGATACCGTCGGACTCCGCATCCACAACGCCTGCATCAAGAGCGCGCAAATTGCGTCTTGTCGTGTTGGCAGGCCTTGTCGCGCTTGGCCTGTTGATTTTGATATTTTTGTCGGGCGGATCGCCTTCATAGTCTAGGCCCCAAGGTCACGAAGCGTCGCTGCTTGACCGCAGAATCTTGGGCATGTTGGACAATTTTTGCTTTCCTATTTAGAATGTTCCGCCTACGTTCCTTTGATGTCCTGTCCAGCTTTTTTGTCTTCGAAGGCGCAAACTGTATGACGGAAGCGCTTGTGATTGGTCTTGTCGCGTTTGGATTGGGCTTGCTGATTGGCTGGCTGCTCGGCGGACGTGGGGCAGGGGCGTTGAAGGCTGAACGTGACCTGCATCTGGAGAATTTCAAAGCGTCGATTCGCGATCTCGAGTTGGCGGTCGGCGAACGCGATTCGGCACGCTTGGCCCTGGCACGACAGGAGGCCGATGCCGAGGCGTTCGAGGCGCGGTTGGCGGAATTGCGCGAGAACAAGGATGCGATGGCGGCTCAATTCGCCGAAGTCAGCAACAAGCTGCTCGGAGAGGCGCAGCGCCAGTTTCTCGAACGCGCCGATCAACGCTTCAAGCAATCCGAAGAAACATCCGGACAGGCGCTCAAATCCCTGCTCCAGCCAGTCAACGAACGCCTTTTGCGCTACGAGGAAAGTGTCGCCAAAGTCGAGAAGGACCGGTCCGAGGCCTATGGCAACCTTCAGGGGTTGATGGAATCAATGCGAGTCGGGCAAGAATCGGTGCGTGCCGAAGCCGCAAAGCTTGGCAATTCGCTCCGCAACGCACCAAAAGCGCGCGGACGCTGGGGCGAGCAGCAATTGCGCAACGTGCTGGAGACCTGTGGCCTATCCGAACATGCCGATTTCCAGACAGAAGTCAGCGTCGAGGGCGCAGACGGTCGATTGCGGCCCGACGTCATCATCCGTGTGCCGGGTGGGCGCAATCTCGTGATTGACGCGAAAGTGTCTCTCAATGCCTATCAGGATGCGTTTGAGGCGGGAGAGGAGGCCAATCGGGTCTCGGCGCTTGTTGCACACGCGGCTGCGATGAAGGCACATGTCAACACGCTTGGGCAAAAGGCCTACCAGGACCAGTTCGAGGATACGCCTGACTATGTGATCATGTTTGTCCCCGGCGAACATTTTCTCTCGGCGGCGCTCGAGCAGGACGCGGGACTTTGGGATTTTGCCTTTGCCAAGCGAGTATTGTTGGCAACACCGACCAATCTGATCGCAATTGCGCGAACGGTCGCTGCGGTCTGGAAGCAAGAAAAGATGGCGGGGCAGGCGCGCGAAATCGCGGAATTGGGGAAAGAGTTGTACGCACGGCTGTCGACGATGGGCGGTCATGTCGGGCGGATGGGAAAGAACCTCGATACCGCGGTTTCCGCTTATAATGCGTTGGTCGGGAGTTTGGAGTCACAGGTACTGACACAGGCCAAGAGGTTTGAGGAATACAATGTTGATACCAGTGGTAAATTGATTGAGCCTCTGCCAATCATCGACCAGACCTCAAGGCCGTTGGTCAAACTGGTTTCAGGCGGAGATGCAAGTTAGTGCCGTCGCTGGTTCAGCACTTCATAGGCCATCACGGCAGTCGCCATAGCGGCATTGAGGCTGTCGGCCTTCCCCCGCATCGGCATCCTTACAAGAAGATCGCACTCTGCCTCATAAATCTCTGGTAAACCTTGAGATTCATTGCCGATCAGCAGGAAAGTTGGCGCCTTGTATCGCGGATCCTGATAATCATTCCGGGTATTCAGGCTTGTGCCAACAAGTTGGCCCGGCCCGGTACGCAGCCAGGAGACAAAATCGTCCCAACCGGTTGCGGCAACCTTCTGCGTGAAGATTGCACCCATGCTGGCGCGAACGGCCTCAACTGAAAAGGGATCGGTGCAATCGTCGATTAGAATCAACCCGCCGGCGCCCACAGCATCGCCGGTGCGTAGAATCGTTCCGAGGTTGCCAGGATCGCGCAACCGTTCTGCAACCAGCCAGATATCAGCGCTCATCCGGTCGAGCGACAAAAGTGGTGCCAGCATCTCCGGATAAACGCCGATCACTGTTCCGGGGTTATCCTTGCCAGACAGTTTGGAGAGGATATCGACCGACGTGACAAATGTTTCTCCACCGCCTGCTTCGGTCGCGATGGCCAATTTCCGTACAAGCGGATGTGAAGCGCTATCGGGCGCGTGCCAGAGCATTTGTGGCGCAATTCCGGCGTCGAGTGCTTCCGTCAGGATGCGAAGCCCTTCGGCGAGGAACAGGCCTTCTGCGCGCCTGTGCTTCTTGTCGCGCAGGCTGCGAACCTGCTTGACCAGCGGGTTGGAAAAGCCGGTGATTTCGCGCGGCACTCACTCGGCCTCGTTGAATTTTGCCTCGACGAGTTCGGCAAGGGAGACGACCGCGGCTTCGGCGCCTTCACCTTGTGCGCTGATGATGATCTCGTCACCCATTGCGGCGCCCAGCATCATCAGCCCCATGATCGACGTGCCGACCACTTTCGACCCATCTTTTTCGACTTCGACCCGAACGCCGATTCCTGCCGCCATCGTCACGAATTTGGCGCTTGCCCGTGCGTGGAGCCCACGCTTGTTGGTGATCAGCACGGTGCGGACCGCATCGCTCATGCAGCGGCCTCGCCGAGCACTTCAGACGCGACCGAAATATATTTGCGGCCCGCCTCTCGTGCAGCGGCAACAGCAGCAACCACACTCATCGTTCGGCGCGCGCCTTCGAGCCGGATCAGCATCGGCAGGTTTACGCCTGCGATCACTTCGATCCGTCCCGTTTCCATCAAAGAAATAGCGAGGTTTGAAGGAGTCCCCCCAAACAAGTCTGTCAGGATTATGACGCCGCGACCCTGATCAACCCTCGCGACCGCGGCGGCAATATCGGCTCGCCGAACCTCCATATCGTCATCAGGCCCGATGCAGATGCTCTCCATCGCCGCCTGAGGTCCTACCACATGTTCCATCGCCGTCACAAACTCGACTGCGAGACGACCATGCGTCACCAACACTAGCCCGATCATCAATTTCCCGCCTGCAAACCTGTCTGTTTTTGTTCCGACCCCTCCAAGGTCTCCAGCGAGTCGTCCACTGGAAGGCCAAGGTCACGATGGACTATCGTGGGCGAAAATCCCGCGGTGCGCAACCGGGCGACAATTTTTTCGGCAACATGTACCGATCTGTGACGCCCGCCCGTGCATCCCAGCGCAACCGTGACATAGGCTTTGCCCTCCGCCCGGTAGCGCGGCAGCAACAGCAAGAGGAGGTCTTCGATCCGTGATACGGCTTCTGCATAGGCAGGATCGGCACGAACATGGAGGGCGACAGCTTCGTCCAATCCACTGAGCGGACGCAATGAGTTCTCCCAATGGGGATTGCGCAAGAAGCGCATATCGAACACGAGGTCCGCGTTGCGCGGCAATCCCCGTGCAAACCCGAATGACATCACGGTAAGAGCCGGTTCACCGCTGCCGTCGCTTTCAAAGCGATTGCGCAATTCGAGCTTCAAGTCATTGGTTGTACTTGCTGTTGTGTCAATCACATGATCGGCCCAACGCCGAAGCGGAGCGATCAGTTCGCGCTCACGTGCGATGCCGTCGCTCGCCGGCCGGTCTGGCGCAAGAGGGTGACGTCGCCGTGTTTCGGAATATCGGCGCTCAAGCTCCGATCCCGAGCAATCCAGAAAAAGCGTCGCGATGTTCTCTCCGGCATTTTCACGCATGGCCTTGATCCGGTCAACGATCGCCTGCGCTGCAAACCCCCGTGTTCGGCTGTCGATTCCGAGCGCCAGCGGCCGCGCGCCTTGCGCGCCTTCGGGAAGCCGAGTGTCGAGCAATCTGGCCAGAAGGGCAAAGGGGAGGTTGTCAACAGCCTCCCACCCCAAGTCTTCGAGGGTCTTGAGGGCGGTCGATTTGCCCGCGCCAGACATGCCTGTGACAAGCAATATCCGGTCCGGGCGGACGGTTTCGGTCATTTGGTGGTCAATGACTTCAGAGCGAGTTCGACCTTTATCGGCGCAGAATCCTCAAATGCGGCAAGTGCGAAAAGCGGCAGGTCAAACCCCGCCAATGTGCGACTTTGGTTCAGCGCAGGCATGCGCGGTACGGTATCGTCGACGGTAACGATCAATGCGACAGGGACGGCGGTTTCATATGGCATCTCGACCAACCCGACACCTCGCACCTCTATCCGCCCGCGGATCGTTTCCGGTGATGATGCAACCAACCCGTCTCCTGAGCGCGTGAGAATGGTATAGTCATCGCTGACGAGTACCGCTCCCCGATCGATCAGACGCAGCGCAAGGTCCGACTTTCCGCTTCCTGGTCGCCCGGCAATGAGGACTGCATGTCCGCCAATCGCCACGGTCGAGGCGTGAACGGTTTCAGACGAGAGGGTCGTCATATCGACATTTCCTCCAGTACGGGCAAGCGAACGATAATTCGTGCGCCACGCTGGCCGGGCTCTTGCGAGACTGCAGCGATGACCCCGTCATGGCCGTTCACGATCGTCCGTGCAATCGAAAGGCCTAAACCCGAATGCTTGCCAAAAGCTTCACTTTCTGGCCGATCACTGTGAAATCGTTCAAAAATTATTTCGCGGGCCGTTTCAGGTATGCCCGGCCCGTCATCATCGACGGTGACAATCACCTGTTTGGCAAGCCGCGTCGCTGAAATTCTCACGACACCGCCGGACGGTGTGAATGACTCTGCATTGTCAAGCAGGTTATCCAGCACGCGTGCAAGTTGGGCGGCATCCCCCCGAACCATGGCTGTCCCGATGCTTGGCCGCGCAAAGGCGATCTTCAGGGCCTTTGCTGATGATCGGGCTCGTCGTGTCTCAAGCAGATTCTCGATGAGTTTCCCCAAATCGACTGCCTCGAAACGCGTTCGTGCAAGTTTGGCGTCTATTCGCGACAAGTCTGCAATATCGGTCACAAGACGATTGAGCCGTTGAACGTCCTCGGAGATGATATTCTGCAATTGATCGCGCAATTCGGGTTTTGTGACGGTGCGCAAGCCTTCTGCTGCGGAACTCAATGAGGCGAGCGGATTCTTGATTTCGTGCGCGACATCTGCGGCGAAGGCTTCGGTTGCATCGATTCGCTGACGAAGTGTGTGTGTCATGTCGGAAAGGGCACGGGCCAACATGCCAATCTCGTCATTGCGCGATGGCAGTCGAGGGACATTCACTTCCCGATCACGGCCCGTGCGCACGCGGACTGCAGCGTTCGCGAGGAGGCGCAGTGGTTGAGCGATCGTGCGGGCGAGGAACAGCGAAAGCAGGACCGACAACAAGGTAACCAAGGCAATGATATAGCCCAGCCGGGTTCGTTCAGCGCGCACATAGTGTCGAATATCGCGCGCATTTCTGTCGGTTCGGAGTGTCATGGAGACGCCGGTTGAAACTGGTGCAGTGGACCAAATTATGTGCGTGCGGTCTGGCGCGAGTTGCCAGCCCTCGCCAAGCCGGGCCCATTGGTTTGGATGAGAAAATCCCTTGAACAGTTCGGGCTTGCGTGCATCGACGACGAAATCAATCGCTTGATCCATCCAGCTTGCAACATGGCGCTGCCAAGATTCGGCAGAGGGATTAACAAGCTTGAATCGTCGGCCATCTGTGGTCCAACTGTCCGCAACAATTCTTCCCTGCTCATCAGCCAACCTGATGCGTGCGCCGCTTTGGATGCCGGCAGTTGTGACAATGGATTTGCGTTCAGCAGGCGTCATTGGAGCCAACGCAATGGCAATAAGACGTACTTCACTTCTGGCCTGGCGAACGCGCTCGCCGATCAGGCGCGTGCGATAGCTGTCCAGATAGAAGAAACTACCCGCAAGCAGGGCGAGCGCAAACACATTGACCGCCAGGATCCGCTGACGAAGCGAAAGCCGGCCCGACCAGTGAAGTCGCGAT
>JANLST010000483.1:0-33510 GCA_031362505.1 Sphingomonadales bacterium | reverse complement strand
CTCGACATCGTTGCGCGGGCCGTAGATCATGGCGCGGGCGATATCGCCAACGCCGGGGCCGTCATACTTGTTGCGCGTCATGCGCTCGCCAGGCTTGAAGACCTTTACCTCCTGCCCGCGACTGTCCAGCCAGATCGATTTTCCGGACGTGGCCCGTCCGCTATCATCTCCCCAGATTTCTCCGGGGCCACCAAGGTCGGGACGGCTGCTTGCGCGCGCCTCATCGGCGGCACTAGCCGTGCGCTCTTCGTCAATATCGAGTTGGTTGCTATCCAGTTCGCGCATCGCTGCATCATGCTTGCTGTCCAGCGCCGCAATGGCCTTGGAATCGCTGCAATCGCGGATTTCGGTAAGGGCCGAGCGCGCGTCTGCGATCAGGTCGAGGCGCCTGCGCTCCAGTTCAATCAGCTTGGGGGTTTTCATGTGAATTATGCTCCTAAAGCCTTTGCGGCCATCGGGAGCGGATTTTGCATTACGGGCATTCGTTCGCTCTCCGACAATCGGAAAAGGGTGACGCGAAAGAGCCGCGTCGGCCTCGGCGATGCCGGTAAACGAATGGGAAGACGGTATCAGGATACCGTATAATGTCAAACCCAAATGGTCATTCCCGATCTAGATTGTCCATCGGTATACATGCATAGATTCGCTGATTATCATGACCCGTTGCGTGGGGGCGTATCGCATGAACTTCGAAGTACTTAAGGCGAGCACAAATTTCACCGAAGGTCGACACGGCGAGGGCAAAACTTCCCTAAGCTTTGAGGTGACTCCAAAAGGCCACGAATATTTGGAAGTGGGCGAGGAATATGTGCTTAGTGCAGATCGATATTCTGTTCTGCGCCTAAAGGATCGCGAGCTAATAGCGGCAACGATTTACGTAACCAGTGACCCCGATGACATTTCTCACGTTAAGGGCAAAAAGCCAATCTGCGGCTTTGTTACCTTTTATGGCCGCGCCCCGAGGGATTTTGAGGAGTCCCAAGCACAATTGATATTCTCGATTTGTGTAAAGCCGGAAACTTTCGAGCATATGTTGAGCATAAACCTCACCGGATCAGGCGAGGCGACGCTTCATCTCAGCGTGGAGGGCCTGGAATTTGGCTGGGAACCAGACGGCTCTCATCTCAAATGGGATTTGAATGATACATCTGACTGTCAACTCGGCGAGCGCCGACGCGTGACTGGATTTATCTACAATGCAGTATCGTTCTCGACGAGCGAATACGCAATTCACGAGGCACGCGAAAAGAAAGAGCGGGCTGAATTAGCCCACTCTCCCGATGCGGGGGCTCGCAAGCTTGCGGCTGCTCTAGGTGAGTCAGTTGAGCTTGATCCCATTCTGAAATTGCTGTCTCAATGTCGTTCGCTACTAATTGCCGTCCTTGGTCTTGGCATTGTCGCGCTCTTTATGTTCGGCCGCTAGATTGTGGGCAAGCCGCAGTATCACGCCTAGTGGAGCATGATGCGCCGCTCGACCATGTCAGCCAGGTCGCGCAACCGTTCGACCGTCGCAATCGCGCTGCCATTGATAGAAAGCAGATCGAGCATCGCCATAGTTGCCACCGCCATCATGTCAGCCTGAGACATGCCCCGCTGTTGCGAGAGTATACGAACCGACAGCGCGAGTTGCTCACTGGTTTTGAATAGATCGTCAGGTGTCATATTAGTTCCTTTCGTATGGCGAAGGGCCAAGCAGCGGGTCGTTCAAGGGGTTTGCCGCTTCGATTTTTCTGGCGATTTCAGAGCGCCTACCAATGTTGCGGGTGTCGCCACCGCGCGCTCGGGCGTGCAGGGCCAGCGAACGACGCAGGGAGAGAATTTCGCCCAGCAATCTGCTAACTGTGCGGCTGCGCGGGTTTACAATTGTGACGCCGCTCGGACGGACAAGGACATAGCCTTCCGCGCGCAAATCGAATTGTTCGCGCTCCAGGTCGGCCATTGACCGGGCGAGCAACGCGGCAAGTTCCAGTTGATGGTCGCTCCACTCGCTGCGGGCGAATTCCCCGATCACGGAATGCCAGAAGGGCCAGTCTTCGTCTGCAACGCGGATATGGCTGGGGAGCGCAATCTCGCGCATTCCGGCTTTCAGCACCTCGACCGCTCTTGTCGGGCCGTCAATTCTCAATCGTCTGGTCATGTCATTTTCTCCGGAAATTGGGTTTAGGTATATCGTTTGAGAGGGCGGCGGTGTCCGCTTGAGATGGCGGCGGAACGCCGAACACCCCCTCCCTCATGCCGCACCTCTGAGCAATGCGTCGGCAGGATCTTCAGGCTCGGCAGGGAACAGCACGCGGGATGCAGCCAAAGCAGGCTCGGCATCGGGTTTGTTATCGGGCGCACTCCCTTCAAGGGGAGCGCCCGTAATACCTTTAGGTATAGAGAGAGTTGTCGACGCGTTCAGCGCAAGGTTTTCTGCCGTTTCTGGGATAGTCTCGCGCGTTGAGCGCATAGTGTTAGACGCACCGTTGAGCGCAAGCTTTTCTGCGGGTTTCGCTGTCTCGGCTGATACGGTGTCGCGCGTCGAGCGCAGTCCAATTACGGGGTGCCGGTTGTCCCCTTTCCATAGCTCGCCACGCTCGATTGCGCTGATCCTGAACAGTCTATCCATCGCCGCTTCAAGGCGTCGTTTGCCGATACCTTTCGACTCCGCCATCTTGGCAAATTCGGTCGGTGCGTAGGTCGCTGAGCGCTTCTCGGATACCGCTCGACGCTGCTTGCTGCGCTCGGCAAGGCAGGCCAGGAAAAGCCCATTGTCAGCAATGTCGGCGATACGCGCATTGATATTGTCGCGCGACTCTTTGGGCAGATCGTCGGGCCGAACGAACGCCCAATCATGCCAGCGAAAATCAACCTCGACGCCCGATTGTGAATAGTTCGCTTTCGACTTTCGAAGGATGCGGGTGTCACGGTCGAGCGCCAAGCCATCAACTTCGGGCCGGTCGATAAACCAACGCTGCCGGACGTGCGCGCTCCAGCCGGTCGAGCCGCTATATTCCGCTCCCGATTTCGGCGGATGCGCCAGGAATAGAACGGCTGCGTCAGTCTGTTTTGCCATGTTATCGACCGCAGAGCAAAAGGCCGCGACGTGCCGACGCACGATCTCGTTGCCGCTGAAAAAATGCGCCACGTTGTCCAGGATGATTAAGCCGGTACCAACGCTCAGCGCCCGCTCGATTATGGCGCTATAGACGCGGCTTATCTTGAAGCGGTTGTTTTCATCAAACGCTCCCAGATCGACGTCGATATGCCCGACAAGCGACGAAAGTTGAGCGGGAGCCGCTGCCAACGGTAAGCCCAGCGCCACATTGATAGCCCGCTGCCGCCTCCATAGTTCGTCCTCGTCGTCCTCGCAGGTGATATACAAGGCAGGGGCTTGGGTCGTTTCAAGGCCCAGGAACGGCTTGCGAGCCGCAACGCACGTTGCGAGTTGCTGCGCCAACAACGACTTGCCTATGCCATCTTCCCCGACAAGCAGCGCGCCAGTTCCGCGAATAAGCCACTGATCGACAATGTAGCGCCGTTCGGGCGGGCCCTCCCCAAACCAGCGCGTCGCATCGACAATCGGCAGTTGCCAAAAGATATCAGTGTCGGGGCTATCGGGCATGTCGAACGCGTCGGCTGTTAGGCTTTTCATTGAGCCGACTCCCGCCACCAATGGCGAGCGACTATGCTTTTTGGGTCGAGGCGGTTAGCCATCGCGCTCGGAACGGCGCAGAACCCGGTTAGGTATAGAGTCCCGGTTAGCCTTTGCTGCGCGTTGATATTGTTAGATTGTTCTTCCCCTCTCGGGTGCGCCAGTTTTCCGCGAGTTCTGATACTCTTCGGGAACCACGCAAAGAATTGCGGAAACCTTAGCTCGCTGACGACTTTTTATTGAAGCCGTAAAATGCCTGAATTTGGCTACTACTCGGAGACACAGTTTACGGCGATCCGGCAAACCAGATAGTGTGACGCGGCCCCTTTCCGTTGGTCCGGGCTCGCACCGTGACCTCCTCGACGTTGAAGCCGGCTTCGTGCAGTCGGCGTGCAAAGGCAGCGTCCGGTGCCGCAGACCAGATTGCCAGGATGCCACCCGGCTTGAGCGCGGCTTTTGCCCGAACGAGGCCGACCATCGAATAGAGCCGGTCGTTGGCGGTGCGCGTGAGGCCATCGGGTCCATTGTCGACATCAAGCAGGATCGCATCGTAACAACCGGTCATGCCTCCGATCACTCCGGCAACATCACCTGCAATGAGATCGACGCGCGGATCGTCAAGACAGCCAGCCGCCAATGCCGCCATCGGTCCGCGCGCCCAATCGATGATTTCCGGCACGAGTTCGGCCACTGTCACGCGCGCGTCGGGCGCGAGCATGGCCAGCGCGGCGCGCAAGGTGAAACCCATGCCATAGCCGCCAATGAGGAGATGGGGTGCAGTGTCCTCGCGGAGCCGCTTGCAAGCCATCACCGCCAGCGCTTCTTCCGACCCGCTCATGCGACTGCTCATCAGTTCGTTGCGATCGAGCGCGATCATGAAGTCATCCCCCCGCCGAAACAGACGAAGTTCGTCGCCTCCTGGGACCATTGCTGTCCCGATCAACTCCCGTGGTTTCATTTGGTCCGGCTCCAGATCGGTCGCCGCATGCCTGGTGCTGGCCTGCGACTGACAGGGAACGGGCAGCAGATCTTCGGCACGAGAAATTGCGTTGCCCGTTGTTTCGTCCCGGCGATACAGGTCTGATGTGCAAATGGCGAGCCAGGTTGATACATTGCACCTGAATTCCGGTGTGCGCCGGATCTTCAGCTCAACTCTCCTTGAACAAAAACGGATCCACGCTATCAGCGACGTTTCGAAGCGACCACCGCTCGACCCCTAGCCAATTTGGAAATCAGCTTTCTATGTCGTCGTTCAAACAGCCAACCTTTCAGGAGCGCACCGCGCTCGCAGCAAAGACCAAGCAAGCCGCATTGGAAAAGTTTCGCGCACGGCCGCCTGTTGACGAAGCGGTGCTTGTCGCGCGCCGTGAGGCCGGACGTGTCCGTGAGGCTGCACAACTGAAAGCGCGTGAGGATAGACTGGCTGCCCGCACGCTCGAAAAGGCCTTGAAGAACGAACGCGGCAACCAGAACGTTGTTTCCGACAAGACCTCGGCTCCTGCCATGACGGAAGCGGAACAGAAAGTGGTTCGTGACGCGAAATATGCGGCGCGGAAGAACCGGCGAGGCAAGTTGTAGACTTCGGTGTATCGGCCTGAGCTGAAGCTTTATTTTGATGGAGGCTGCCAACCCAATCCGGGCGAAATGGAAGTCGCGGTCGTTGCGCGCGGCGTGACCCATTACAGACCGCGGCTAGGCCATGGAACGAACAACGAGGCCGAATGGATTGCGCTCCTCTACGCACTGGAGATAGCGAAACAGCTGGGCAAAACCGACATTGTGATTATCGGAGACAGCGACCTCGTGATCAACCAGGCAAAAGGCCTCTGGAAATGTCGCAGCCCCGATCTTCAAGCACACCTCGCAGCGTTCAATTTGCTCAGCCCCAATTTCAGACACATCCGGCTCAGATCGGTCAGACGCTCACAAAATCTCGCCGGCATTGCCTTGGCGAAGCAGCATGCAGGCCTTTGATGTCGATCGATAGCTGGTCGTCCCGTCATCGATGAACGAACACCCCATCCTCTACAGTTTCCGGCGCTGTCCCTATGCCATGCGGGCGCGAATGGCACTCCTGATGAGTGGCGAGCCCATTGAAATCAGGGAAGTATCCTTGCGGAACAAGCCCGCAGCGTTGATCGAGGCATCGTCGAAAGCAACCGTGCCGGTGCTTGTCTTGCCCGACGGCGAGGTGATCGACGAAAGCGTCGATATCATGCTGTGGGCGCTTGACCGGAACGATCCGGAAGGGTGGCTCGCTGGCAGCAATGTCGAATTGGTCGCGCGGAACGACGGCCCGTTCAAATACCATCTCGATCGCTACAAATATCCGGAGCGACATGCATCAGATCCGATTGCGCACCGGACTGCGGGCTTGGCGATGCTGGGCGAATATGAAACGCGGCTGGCTGATACGGCAAACCTGTGTCGTGATGCCCGATCATTCGCAGACATCGCGATCATGCCTTTCGTCCGGCAATTCGCTGCTACCGATCAGGCCTGGTTTCACGAACTAGCCCTGCCTCTTCTGAAGCGCTGGTTAGCGCTGCACATCGGGTCGCCCTTGTTTGAACGCGCCATGGTTCGGCTCGGCCCCTGGACGCCGGGCGATACCCCAATCCATTTGAACAAGGAATAGAACGCCAACAGTGGGTGGGAAGCAGACTGGCCGCTTTTGGTTTTGAAACTCAGAAAAGCGGGCATAACGGCTTAGTCGCGATGAGCTAACCGCCTTTCAAAAGTTTGATGGTTCTCGCCAACACAGCCGGATGGATGGGCGCGTCGAATTTGCAGCCGATTGTATAGTTTTTATCCCAAATAGTCGTTGCGTGGATCGCCTCCAATCCTGAGATCTTGAGCCACACACAATCACCCTTTCGTATGAGATAAGGCCATTCGGTGCAAAATCCGTTTGTCGAAAGGTCAAGCAATGTCACCTTCGCGGCGGATCCGCCAGGTTGGCGCAAAGTGGCCCCTTCGACCTTGAGCACCACACGATGTTCGGTTCGACGCTCAACCGACCCACTAAGAATTTCCTCCGAATCCGATTGAAACGGCGATTGCGGTGACTTCAGATCTCGTTGCGACATGATGTTCCAACACCTGTTTTCGCGTTGCTTGCCCATTGCACGATAGCTCCGACACTTGACGGCGTGAGACCCCGGCACAAACGCAATAACGGTTCGTGCACGGAAATCTTAAGGCGCATTGGGAAAGGGGAGCGTGGAGCGCCGCCATCCAAACGCTTGAAGAAGTCGCTGGAGTGGCCATCCAGCCAACTCCCTTCTGCAAAGACCAATGGACGTGTCCGAAATATGTGCAGTCTGCGCATGGGCTTGACCAGCCCAACCTCTCCAGATTGTCGTCATCGAATTTTTTTGGATCGCAGGCCTAAATCTTTTTCCAAACCAACCGTTTGCTAAGACATTAACAAGGGATCAGTACAATGCCCAAGGCTGCAATATTGCTCGTTTTACTTTCGGTGATAGTTCCGACGCACTCCATTGCGTATGCGCAAAATCGGTCGTCTTTGAAGACGGAAAACCCGGAAAAGGTCATCGTTCGCATGGTTTCAGACCGTTCTGACCGTGCGCCAATGCCCGTCGCTTCGAAGGCAGGATCGGAAGTGTCGTATGATTGTAGTGTAACAACCCTTCAGTATATGGTTGAAGGGGTGCCCTATTTGGTGACAAGCGGCGCCTGTCCCGAGAACCAAAAGCGTGGCGGTCAGACGGCATCCATACCCAACCGCTGAGCGATCAAATACCTACCCGTTGATCTGGCCGACTTGATGTGGCGACGTCTGGGAAAATGATTGTTCAAACAGCCAATCCCAACCACTGGATTGCCGTCCATTCGCTTTTTTGAGGCGGATCGCACGCGTTTTGACCTTTTTCATGACTGTTGGCCTGCTTGCGCCGCAGCCTGCATGCGCGGCCATCGGCCTTTATGTGGGGGATTTGGGGGGAGCCGGTTCGGGTCCGGTCGTCTTCGCCAACGGTGCCACGCCAAGCGGCCTCAGCTATAGCTTTACCAGCCTTTCGAGCACGACGGACGATGTCGATTTTTCGAACAATGGCGGGACAAACTATACCTATGTCCCTACGCCCGACGCGAGCGGCTATGACCTCAACGTCAATGCTGTTCGTATCAATCCGAAAGGCACGTTCAACGGTGCAGGCGCCGGAACGCCATCAAGCACATTATCGTTTCGGGCCAAGATAAAATAGCGCGCCTCGGCTTCGAGCACTTTCGGGAATCACCCATTGGACGCTGAACGGCCGCTTTTGGGTCATCGGTCAAAAGCAGCCATCACATTAATTTCGATGCAGAATGTCCGGAAGTGGGTGGCATAGTGCCTGTCTGCTTTTGGGCGTAAATCTGGGAAAAGCAGACATAAGCCCTACTCAGAGTGCGAACGCGAATTCGCTTGCAGTGCACTTTGCATCTTCGAGGCAAAAAGCATATCATAAGCCTGTATTCTTGGGGAGGGAGTAACCCATGGCCTATGTCGATTGGCGAATTCGCGGCCCAGAGATTTCCAATTGCAATTGCGATTGGGGATGTCCCTGCCAGTTTAATGCGCTGCCAACCCATGGCGATTGTCGCGCAATGACGGCAATGCGCATTGACGAAGGGCATTTTGGCGATGTGTCTCTCAACGGTTTGAAATGGGTAGGGATGTTTGCATGGCCAAAGGCAATCCATGAGGGTCATGGGGAGGAATTTGTCGTTGTCGATGACAAGGCAAGTCCCGAACAGCGCGAAGCCATCCTGACTATCCTGTCAGGAGGCGAGACGGAGCCTGGCGCGACGATCTTCAACGTGTTTGCGACCGTGATTGATCACATGCACGAGCCTGCGTTCCTTCCAATTCATTTTGAAGCGGATCGTGAAAATCGGGTTGGACGTGTTTCGGTAGCGGGTGTCATCGACACGAAGGTCAATCCCATTCGCAATCCCATCACGGGCGAAGAACATCGGGCGCGGGTCACTCTGCCGAACGGGTTCGAGTATAAGGAAGCCGAATTTGCGAGCGGCGATACGAATGCAGGCGGGTCAGTTTCCTTGAATTGGACATCCAGCCACGCGCATCTGGCTATTCTCGACCTGTCCACACACGGTGCCGCCTGACCTCGAGTTGGCCAAATGACTCCGGACGCGGACGAAAAGCGCCTGACCCTCTTTACGTCCCCGAAAACTGGATCGTTGGAATTTGCCTGGCCACGCTGATCGTTCTTGCGTGGTGGTGGCTCACGCGGGCAAAATTATCGATGGATGGCATGGTTCTCATGCCAATGGCCGGCGATGTCTGGGCATTTTCCTATTTGATGTCTGCATTTACGATGTGGACATTGATGATGGTCGCGATGATGCTTCCGTCCGCCATGCCGATGATCCTGCTCTTCGCCCGATTTTCGCGGCAGAGTGGCGGCGCCGCAGCGAGCACGATCCTTTTCACTCTCACCTATTTGCTAATTTGGCTCCTGTTTTCGGGATTGGCGGCGGTTGCACAAGCGGCGCTGGTCGCGACTGCACTGGCGTCCCATGTGGATATCAGTCTGGCCGACCGCAGGCTTTCCGGAGCATTGCTCATCGCAGCGGGGATCTATCAACTCAGTCCATTGAAGGCAGCTTGCCTGAACCAATGCCGGTCCCCGCTTTCGTTTGTGATGCGCTTTTGGCGGCCGGGCTGGAAAGGAGCGATTCGTCTGGGATTGTCGCATGGGCTTTATTGCCTGGGCTGCTGCTGGGTACTCATGCTCCTGATGTTTGTGGGAGGCGTCATGAATCTTTTCTGGATCGCGATCCTGACCCTGATTGTCCTGGCGGAGAAGATTGCCCCGCGATCACTCCCCGTTCGGAAAACAATTGCGGCGCTCCTGCTGTTTGGGGGACTCATTCTCGGCATGGAAATCCGGATCTGAGGCCAGGCAAAAACAGCGAATGCTAGGCACACAGTTTTTATCGCCACGCCGTCCGGATGAGCCGCAAGGGGAATTGGGCCCAATTCCCGCAACGTGGTTGTTGGTCACTATCGCGTCACCGAGCATTCCGCTTTTCCGGGGCTTGTCCAGACGAATACGAACGTCTGCGAACGGGAATATGGTGCGCTGACGGGCTCACATTGGCGCATGAAAATGGCTGTATTCAGCCATTATGTTGCGGTGCCTGTTTGAAGTGGCCCCCAATGTGGCCCCCAGACCTGTCGGATGGAGGCGAACAAGAGCGGCTGGTAAGTCAAAGCTAGCAAAGTCCGCAGGCGATGAAATTGCAGAACATGCCAACTAGATCGAGCCGCAATTCCGGTTCAAGCTGGCAGTAGGAATAGAAGCACACCTTACGCGACTAGTTGCGGTGATCAAGATGTTGAAATTTCAGTCAATTCCAGCGAATTTGCGGCGTGGCCACTTCCAAGTTAGTTTGATTTGCCGCCAAGTCGCGCGAGAAGCACAAAACACAATATGGTGGGAGGAGAGACGAATGAGCAACTTGGACACAAAAACCGTTGTCGCTGTCATTTGCGGATTATCTCTTGGCCAATCCCAAGCTTTGCAGGCGAAGCCATTTTACGTTGCAGGATTGAGGCAGGGGATGACGACTACCGAATACAATTCCTTGATCGCGAACGGTCGTTACATCTCAAAACCAGCTTTTGAAGGCACATTCATCGCGACAATCGATGGCAGAAGCTATTTTGCCACTTTTTGTAATTCTCGGTTAGAAAAGGTGCTCGCAGAATACAGCGCGGGAGAATGGCTCGCAAAAATGGCCGAGTTTGTGAAAGAAGGGTATGAATTCACGCAGGTGTTTATCAACGAGAATTACGATGGCCTTGGAAGGGTGAAACAACTTGCCTTTTCCGTGAAGGGTAAAGCTGGAATGGACTACATGGTGTGGCCTACGATCAATCAAAATCACTACGATGGCGGCGCTGGCGCAGCGCATACTGTTGCTTACATTGATTCAAAGACGACCTGTAAATTAGGCACCTAGCCATTGGAAGGAATTCAAAATGAAGCTGCGGTTCATTTTAAGCGCCCTGCTCCTCTGCCTATGCACTACAAAGCCGCTGCATGCGGAATCGGTTACCAAAGAGTTTTCCGCTTTGTGGGACGCACGCGACAAGGATTATCGTGAGCAGCGTCCCAAACTCGATAAGAGCGCCTCCGAAACAGCGGCTAGCGCAGTTTCAGCGATCCTGGCAAATCAAGAAAATGGCCCTATCCTGTTAGATGCAGCTTTAAGAGCCGCACAAAACCTTTCAGAATTAGTGGGGCGCGGCCAAACGCTTTGGGCGCTTCGTCAACACATGGACAGCAAGCCGTCTAGTTCAATTTCTGAGGCTTGGATGCAGGGAAAAATGGACGAGCTGTCGTCTGCCATCAAGAGCGCTGATGCGAACGAAGCCCAGATTCGGTCGACGCGAATTGGACGAGATATAGGCGTTGAAGCGTGGGTTGGGGCTGTTGAGCAGCTAGCTATGGCTAGGGGCACAATCGAGGGAAGAGTCGCTGAGTTGGCATTAATCGACAAGAACCTTGAATCTTTTTACATCGCTCGTGGGCAGGAAATAGAGCGCCGCAGGGCGGCTCGGGCTGCAATTCTCAGAGCTATCGGCGCTGCTTTGGTTCAGCAACAACAAGCTCATCGCACATGGTCTGTGTCGTGCACGCGATTTGGCAACCTGACCAATTGTAATGGTAACTGATTGAGTTTGATTACCCGTGTGCCATGCGAGCCATCTGTTTGAGATAGGCCGCAACAGCCAATGTGGATGCCGAGCGCCCACCATGCTTCAGAGCATAGCGATTGCCCTTGGGTGCGCCCGGTGACGGCCCTCCATGCATACGACAACGCCCGTTAGCCATTGCCGGTGACCGACATGGGTTCCCGTTCCGTGTTTTCGCTCCACAAGCCTTCGCTTTCTGAAACGCCCAGCGTTTGGCTTGCATGGGGTTGATCGTCAGTTTTTCCATTTTCCAGACCCCCGGTGTGATTGTGGAATTGATCTGCGATGACGGCCTGTCCGCCCTCGTTGACATGGACATGGCGCACCGTCTGTTCGCGTGGCTGGTGCAGCTTCGCCAGTGCCTCAATTGTCGCCCGGCTTTGGGCCTGCGCCTTCATGGCAATCCTTGCATAGGTTTCGGTTGCCCCGAGATATTCAGCCATATTGGCCGCCATGCGCCGGGCCATTTCGGTAAAAATGTTATCGAGCGTCACCGCCTGAGCCGCGAGCATGCGGCTAGCAAATGCCAACTCGCCTTTCGCTGCCGCTTCACCTTTGACTCGGATCGCTTCGGTATAATCGGCATAGCCGGGCGCACCTTTCATGCTCCCGAATTGAGTCTTGTGAATCTGCGCCGCAGTGACGGCGTGGCGATAATGTGGTGCCAAGATTGCTCTTGCCGTGGCGAATCCCGATGTTTCTCCCTCTCCTTGGTTCACAATGAACGCATTGTTCGGGGCCACTGTTGTTGGCGCCTTTGCTTTCTTAGCCATTAGTTCAGTCCTTTGCTTTTCGGGATTTGTGTTCGCGCCGATGTTTTGGGACGTGCCGCATCGTTTGCCGAGCACGCATCCGCCGCGCCGGTGAGGGTGCCATCGGGTGGGCGAGCGCGTGGCGGGCCACACTTGGGCTTGATCGTTCTCATGCATGCCCACCAAAATAGGTGTCTGCCGGGTCTTCGATCTGGAATGGTTGAGTGATTCTGGGCGCTACCCCCCTGTCACTCCGTTCACTGCGTTCACTGTCTGAGTGAACAGAGTGAACGGAGTGAATGGGGGGTATCAGCGAATATCTTCCCTTTTCGTGTTTTTGCACCAGCGTCTCTGCCATCAGGCGCGAAAGCAGATGGCTTACATTCGAGCGGGTCTTGCCCAGTGCATCGGCAATTTCAGTGGGTGACATCGGATCGACCGAGCGACCCAGCAGTTCGGTTATCGCGCGGCGTTCATGGGTCTTTGCAATCTCGCCTGCATCGCCAAGAATACGCCAGCGCCCATGCTCGCTATCGAACTTCAGGGCAGTCTCGACTTCCTCCAGGTCTCGCCCTCGGCCATACAATATGGTGCGTTGGCTGCCCACGTCGCGCCTAAGCACCAGGACGCTGTCTGCCGCACCTGTCAGGCCCGTGGTGCCGCTGACCGTGTCAAAGGGGTCGTCGGCTTCCTGCTTGCGGGTGTGATGGATCAGGACGATGGCAATGTTGTTCTCGATGGCGAGCCGCTGCAGCTTCGAGGCAAAACGGTAGTCCGCTTCATATTGCGTCTCGCGCCCGGTGTTGAACCCGCGCACCTTGGCGAACACATCAACTATGACCAGCCGTGGGGCAATTGCGCCATCAATCCATGATTGGATCCGAGGGATGCAATCGCCTTCCATGTCGGGCCACTCGGTGTGGAACGTCAGGCGCTCAGAAGCGTCGGTCACACGCATATGGCGCAAGCGGCTTTGCAGGCGGCGCTGATTGTCTTCCAGCGCCAGGTAAAGCACGTCGCCATGTTCGCAAGCAACCGTCCCGAACGCCAAGGCACCCGTTGAAACCGCATGCGCCCAATCGAGCGCCAGCCATGACTTGCCCAACTTTGGAGCCCCTGCAAAGACGGTCAGCCCTTCGACAAGGTAGCGGGCTACAACATGCTTCAGCGGTTCGAACTGTTTCAACATCAGCCCGTTTGCCGATATGCCGCCTGTCTGACGCGGCGCATTATCCCATGGGTCAGGCATGGCCGCATTCCAATCGGTCGAGCGAGCCTGCAGCGATTGCAAGACGCCTGCAAACGGCCACCGCATCGACAACCCTGTGTGTATCAAGGCAGGCATAGATCCAGCGGCTTGAAACCCTCACTATCGTGTAGTGAACCGCAATGGCATCTGCGCCGTAAGCATCGGGATTGCTGACTGCCGCCGTGCTCCAGCGTCGCGCCTTTAACAGCGCCTTGCGTGCTTCGCGGACGTCTGGCGGATCGAGTCGGCCCACAAAGGTATCGATCTGATCGTCGAGGTCGTCACGCAGGAACAGTTTGGTCTCGGTTGGTGTGAGCGCGTTCATGCGTCTCTCTCCCCATACGAGAGCAAGGCCAAGTCCCGCGCCATCCATGGCGACAGCCTGAAGTGAGCGGCAAGCATTTGCGCCTGCCAGTCCAATGCGGTAGAAGGGGAATGCAACCAGCCGCCAAGTTGATTGCGTGAGACGCCGGGCTGCCCCCCGGCGTTTCGTGTATCTGGCATCATGGATCATGCCTCCCCGCCAACCAAAGCACGGAGAGAATCGCCCGTAATCAAAGTTTTTCTGCCGATCTTGAACGCCTTCAATTTCTGGGAATTGAGCAATTCGTGCAACTTGGTTGTGCCAATACTCAGTTCGGCACACGCCTCTTTTCGAGAGTAAGCGAGTTTCATGGTGAATGCCTCCGCCAAGGCACGCACTGGATTGTGCGTGCGCTGGTGGATTGTCTATTTGCAGCCGGATCAATCGCCCGGCAAAGGACAAGAAAGGACTTTTAATCTTGCCGAAAATATTCGGCATAGGCGCGTTGAACCTTTTTCAACTTCGCGTCGTCACTGGCTCCATCAACTTTGCCCGTGTCGATCAACAAACGTGCCGCCTCAGCGACAGAATTTGCCTGGGTCGTCCTCAACATTTTGGATACTTCGACAGCCAGATTGTAATCCCGATTTGACTGATCACGCGTCTTGGTTGGCCGTCCGCGCCGTTTCTCTGGCAAACTCGCGCCGCAAAGTGATCGCTCGACGTCATCCATATGGACTGCCATCCAAATTGGCAGTTCAAAATCTCGCTCGGCTTCGGGAACGTTCCAATGCAGCAATTTGAGCAGCGCCCGGATCTGGTCGCCGGAAAATTCCACGTCCATGATCGAAACACGAATATGGCCGTCATGGACTGCACGCCAAAGATCGGAAGGCGTGCGCGAAGTCGCTTCCAAGTAATACTCATACGCCTTGCGTGGCGTTGTCCAAACGTATGATGCCATTCCGCCTCCCTCGCGGTTCCCATGTTGCGGCGGGGAAGCGCGTGGGATGCGCGCTTGTCGGCTGGCCTGCCTATCCCCTTAATGACATGGGAACAAAAAAAGGAAAGTTCAAGGATAAGCGGTTTGAGCTGTCCGATGTCCGCTTGCGACAACATTGCCGCCATTCTGGGGCAAAGCAAATGCTCCCGAAAGCGGACATTTATTTCGCCATCCATCGGAAAGGTATAGTGGCAGCTAAGGACTACATTGCCGCCATTCTGGGGCAAAGCAAATGCTCCCGAAAGCGGACATGGTTTTGAGGACGATCGGTCCAGCCATCATGTCTTGAATGTTGGACGATCCGGAAGGTCGGGTAACAGGAACGAAAACGCGATAAGCCGCCGTAGGTTCAGTCAACTCATTTCAAATCCGCTTTGCGCCCAGAACCCGCCGTCTTGGGCGAGGTTATTTTGACAGGACACAGACGTCCGTCGTTTGAGCTACCTTCGGACGGTCAACACAATAACGATTATAACGGGGAGCGGGCATTCTTTCCTGTAACCTCGGCCATATACTTCCAACGCGTTGCGAGCAATCTGGCGCTGATCGGATTGCGCCTTATCGATCACTGTACTAACAGCCCATCAGCCGCGGCCAAAGCAACGCCCGCGACCTTGGCTTGAGCAGCAAGGATCGCCAGATATTGCGAGACGGCGCGGCGCCAGCTGGCTTCCTCCAGATAGGTGGCGATCTTTTCCCGGACCAATTCGAAGGGCAGCTGATTTCCTTCGATACACCGGCCTGCCTGGATGACATGAACGCCGAACCGGGTCCTCACGGGTTCGTTGCACAATTCTCCGGCGGCAAGCCCAAATAGCGCTTCCTCGAACGGAGCGACGGTCTGTCCGGGTCCGATCTGACCAAGATTGCCACCCGTTTCCTTGGATGGGCACGCCGAGCATTGCCGGGCAAGATCGCCAAACTGGCTGGGATCCGCGCGAAGTTTTCGGATTATCGTGCGCGCATCGCCGGTTGCGAGGCCATAGGCAAGATCGTCGCCTGGCGAGGCGGCGAACAGAATGTGCTCAGCCTCGACAATTTTTGGAGAGGTGAAACGATCCTTGTGCATTTCGTAGTAGCGTTCGGCAGTGGCAATATCCGCTTTAGGCGTGGTCACTTCCTGTTCGAGCAATGCCTCGATCAGAGCATCCTCTGGTGCCAGGGTTTGCCCGTCGGCATCTAGCAGTTCCGCAGCGACAATCCCTAGCCGAACCGCCTCATCAAGTAGCAATCGCCGGATGACCAGCGCCTCGGCTGCCGCTGTCCACGCCGCCTCGGGCGTTTCCGAAGGATGATTCTGCGCTTCGACCGCAATTTCGGCGGGCGGGATTTCCTGCCCACCGACGCTGACCCGTTCCAGTGCCTCAACCATTGCGCAGCGCCTCCTTGCGCGAACGAACGATCTGGTAGCCTGGCCGCCAGACATAGCGCACCGGAGCCGAAAGCATGTGGACCAGGCGGGTGAACGGGAACAGCAGCAGGATCGTCATGCCCAGCATCAAGTGTAGCTTGAAGACGATATGGGCGTCGGCAACATAGCTTGATGCTTCGGCCTGGAATGTGAAGATGCCTTGCGCCCAGTTCATGAATTTCACCATCTCGCCGCCATCAAGGTGCTGCATTGACAGCGGTATGGTCGACATGCCCAGAGTTAGCTGCAGCCACAGCAGCACAAGGATCAGGATATCGCTTGCATTCGATGTCTTTCGGATGCGCGGATCGAACAGGCGGCGATGGAGCAACAAGGTCGCGCCAGTCAGCGCAAGAACCCCTGCAATGCCTCCGACCATTATCGCCAGCACCTGTTTGGCGCCGTGCGGGATGCCGAGTGCGTCGAACACCGCGATCGGCGTCAAGAGTCCACCAACATGGCCGAAAAAAATCACCAGCACGCCGAGATGGAACAGGACCGATCCCCAGATCAGTTGCTTGCGGCGCAGCAACTGGCTTGATCCAGAGCGCCAGCCATAGGGTTCGCGATCAAACCGGATGATCGAACCCAGTGCCAGCACAGCGAGTGCGATATAGGGATAAATCCCGAATAAGAGGTGGTTAAAGAATGCGGCCATGATTATAGGCTCCTGGCGTCAGCGGAAGCGAGAGATGCGGCCGGTATCGCGAAACGATTGACCAGAGCGGCAGCTTGCGGGCACTCGGTGCCGGCTTGCGGGTCGGGTGCGGCCGCAAACCGCACTTCCTCTGCTTCCCAGGCAGCATCGAGCGCTTCAAGATCGTCTGGATTGTCAGCAGGGGCAATTGCACTCTCAGCATCAATCCCGCGATCGACTCGAGCCAGATCGCACAAAGCAATCAGCACCGCCGCATATGGCGATCTGCGCTTGTCCAGCCTATCTGCCAATGCTGCCAGCACCAAACCGGGTTCGGAGAGTTTCTCCAGCGCGTCTGCAAGCGGAAGGACCGAACAATACTCCAGGAACTGCGGTAGGAAGTCCGGCAGCTCGTTAGAGACTGGTTCAAGCCCCGCGTCCAGATATCGTTCCCGCAAATCGACCATCGCCTGGCCGCGATCGCGGCTCTCGCCGTGGACATGCTCAAAAAGATAAAGTGAATGCGCGCGGCCCCGGTCGAACAAGTCGGTGTAGTTTTCCTGTATTTCGAGAAGATCTTCCGTGCCGATCTGCGCGAGCAAGGGTCCGAGCGCCAAGCACTGTGCCGAGGACAAGAGCCCTTCGTCGGCTAATAGCTGTCGCATCTCCGGCACCGCTGCCTGCAATTCGGCAGAGGGATACTGCATCACAGCGGAAAGGATTTTGAACGTCATCGTCATCACATCACCTCCGATGGCGTTTGCAGTTTCTTGCGCGCCGGTGCGCCAAACAGGTTGGCATCGCTGCTTCCGCTCGAACAACCGTTTCCGAACGAGAAGCCGCAAGAGCCGCGCTCTTCGAACATGTCTTCGGCATCTTCGCGATGGCCGCTTGGAATGACGAAACGGTCCTCGTAATTGGCGATCGCCATGACGTGATACATCTCTTCGATCTGGCCAGGGGCCAAACCAACGCGCTCTGCGATGTCGGTACGGATCACGCCCTCAACCGTCTTGCCGCGCATGTAGCTGCGCATGGCCATCATCCGGTCAAGGCAGGCTGCAACCGGCTCTTCCTTGCCGGCAGTCAGCAGGTTTGCGAGGTATTTGAGCGGGATACGCAGCGAGCGGACGTCAGGCATATCGTCGATCATCGCGATCTTGCCAGCTCCCGCTGCCGCACTGATTGGCGACAAGGGCGGCACATACCAGACCATTGGCAGCGTGCGATATTCTGGATGAAGCGGGAAGGCGACCTTCCATTCCATCGCCATCTTCCAGACCGGTGAATGGCGCGCCGCCTCGAGCCAAGCGTCTGGTACGCCGTCTTTGCGCGCTTGCTCGATGACCGCGGGGTCATTGGGATCGAGGAAGATATCGAGCTGCGCCTGATAGAGGTCCTCGACATCCGCCGCCGAAGCGGCTTCCTCTATCCGATCAGCATCATAGAGCATCACGCCCAGATAGCGGATCCGTCCGACACAGGTTTCAGAACAGACGGTCGGTTGCCCAGCCTCGATTCGCGGATAGCAAAAGATGCACTTCTCCGATTTGCCGCTCTTCCAGTTGTAGTAGATCTTCTTGTAAGGACATCCCGATACGCACATCCGCCAACCGCGACATTTCTCCTGATCGATCAGGACAATGCCGTCTTCCTCGCGCTTGTAGATCGAGCCCGAGGGGCACGCTGCGACGCAGGTCGGGTTAAGGCAATGTTCGCACAGTCGCGGCAGATACATCATGAAGGTGTTTTCGAACTGGCCGTACATTTCCTTCTGCACGCCGTCGAAGTTGTAATCCCCGGAACGCTTTGCGAATTCTCCGCCAAGGATTTCTTCCCAATTCGGGCCCCAGTTGATCTTCTCCATCCGCTCGCCGGTGATCGCCGAACGTGGCCGTGCGGTAGGCTGCGCCTTTGATTCCGGAGCATTTTGCAAATGAGCATAGTCGAAAGTGAAGGGTTCGTAGTAATCGTCGATTTCGGGAAGATCGGGGTTGGCGAAGATCTTTGCCAGCAGCCGCCATTTGCCGCCCATGCGCGGCTGGAGCCGCCCGCCCTTGACCTGCCAGCCGCCGTTCCAGCGCCGCTGGTTTTCCCAATCCTTGGGATAACCGATGCCTGGCTTGGTTTCGACATTGTTGAACCAAGCGTATTCCATCCCGTCGCGGCTGGTCCAGACGTTCTTGCAGGTCACCGAACAGGTGTGGCAGCCGATGCACTTGTCAAGATTCAGCACCTTGCCGATTTGCGCGCGAACCTTCATGTCACATGCTCCCCGGCCAGTTCGTCCGTCGGCAGGGTTTCTTCCATCCAGTCGACCTTGGACAGCTTGCGGACGATAACGAATTCGTCGCGGTTGGAGCCGACGGTCCCGTAGTAATTGAAGCCATAGGCCAACTGGACATAGCCGCCGATCATGTGGGTCGGTTTGAGCACGGCACGGGTGACACTGTTGTGGATGCCGCCGCGATTGCCGGTCAGCGGTGATCCCGGCATATTCACGATCTTCTCTTGCGCATGGTACATGAAGAGCGTTCCCTCCTTTATGCGCTGTGAGACAACCACCCGCGCGACCAGAGCGCCATTGGTGTTGAAGGCTTCGACCCAGTCGTTGTCGACCAGCCCGGCTTTCACCGCGTCGACTTCCGACATCCACACGATCGGCCCGCCGCGTGACAGCGTCAGCATCAAGAGGTTGTCTGTATATGTCGAATGGATGCCCCATTTCTGGTGCGGCGTGATGAAGTTCAGAATGACATGCTTTTCATCCTTGGCCTGATCAATCATCGGCTTGACGGTCATTGTATCGATTGGCGGACGATAGACGCAGAAACCTTCGCCAAAGGCGCGCATCCAGGGATGGTCCTGATAAAGCTGCTGACGACCGGTCAAAGTGCGCCACGGGATCAGCTCATGAACATTGGTATAGCCCGCGGTGTAGCACACGGTCTCGCTCTCGATCCCTGACCAGGTGGGCGAAGAGATGATCTTGCGCGGCTGGGCCTGGACGTCGCGGAACCGGATCTTCTCGTCTTCCTTGGGCTTTGCCAGATGCGTGTGGCTGCGTCCGGTGTTTTCCGAGAGCGCCTCCCAGGCCTTGACCGCGACTTCGCCGTTTGTCTCGGGCGCCAGCATCAACAGCACTTCGCAAGCGTCGATCGCGCTTTCGATCCTTGCGTTGCCGTGAGTCGGGCCGCCATCATTGACCATACCATTGAGGCGCTTCAGCAACTCAACCTCATGATCAGTGTTCCAGTTGATCCCCTTGCCGCCATTGCCGAGTTTTTCGAGCAACGGCCCAAGCGACGTGAAGCGCTTGTAAAGCCCGGGATAATCGCGTTCGACCACGGTAACGTTGGGCATGGTCACGCCTGGAATTGCCTTTCCTTCGCCACGTCCCCAATCGGCAACGTCGAAGGGTTGTGCCAGCTCCCTTGGCGTGTCGTGGAGGATCGGAGTGAGCACGACGTCTTCTTCGACGCCGAGCACTTCCGGCGCGATTTCAGAGAACTTCTTGGCAAGGCTCTTATAGATTTCCCAGTCCGACTTGGTTTCCCAGACCGGGTCAATCGCAGCCGACAGCGGGTGGATGAAAGGGTGCATGTCAGACGTGTTGAGATCGTCCTTTTCGTACCAGCTGGCGGTTGGCAGGACGATGTCTGAATAGACGCAGGTCGTGGACATGCGGAAATCGAGCGTAACGACGAGGTCCAGTTTTCCCTTTGGCGCTTCGTCGTGCCAGTTTACCTCGTCAGGCTTTTGCGCACCGGTTTCGCCAAGGTCCTTGCCCTGCACGCCGTGCGACGTGCCGAGCAGGTGTTTCAGGAAATACTCATGGCCTTTGCCCGAGGATCCCAGGATGTTGGAGCGCCAGACGAACATATTGCGTGGCCAGTTGGCGGGATCGTCCGGATCGCGACACGACATTTCAAGGTCGCCCGATTGCAGCCCCTCCGCCACATAGTCCTTGGCCGCCTTGCCCGACACTCTGATGGCCTTGGCGACGTCAAGCGGATTGGTCTTGAGTTGCGGTGCGGAGGGCAACCAGCCCATCCGTTCAGCCCGGACATTATAATCGATCAACGTCCCCGACCAGTCGCCATCGGGCGCTGTGGGGGAGAGAATCTCCTTCACATCGAGCGTCTCGTAGCGCCACTGGTCGCTATGCGCGTAGAAGAAGCTGGTCGAGTTCATCTGGCGAGGCGGACGATTCCAGTCGAGCCCGAAGGCGAGCGGCAGCCAGCCAGTTTGCGGACGCAGTTTTTCCTGCCCGACATAGTGGCACCAGCCGCCGCCGGACTGGCCAATACAACCGCACATCACCAGCATGTTGATGATGCCGCGATAATTCATATCCATGTGGTACCAGTGGTTGAGACCTGCTCCGAGGATGATCATTGATTTGCCGTTGGTCTGCTCAGCGTTGGCTGCAAAGCCACGCGCCGTCGCAATGATCTGTTCGGCCGGGACGCCGGTGATCTTCTCAGCCCAAGCCGGAGTGTAAGGGACGTTATCGCTGTAGTTGTCGCTGACATGTTCTCCGCCGAGGCCTCGATCGAGGCCGTAGTTGGCGCAGAACAGATCAAACACAGTCGCGATAATGGCCTTGCCGTCCTTGAGCGCAATCGAACGAACCGGCACGCGCCTGTTCAGCACATCTGGATGGTCCGTGCCCTTGAAGTGGTCGTGTTCGCGATTTCCGAAATAGGGGAACGAGACTTCGACAATGTCATCATGATCATCGTCGAGAATGGCGGTCATGCGAAGCTTGACGTCGTCACCCTTGCCGTCTTTTTCCTCGAGGTTCCATTTGCCCTTTTCGCCCCAGCGGAACCCCGCCGTGCCAAGCGGGGCGACCACTTTCCCGCTGACATCGTCGATCGCGACCGATTTCCATTCGGGGTTGTTCTTCTCGCCCAGGGATCCCTTGAAATCCGAGGCGCGCAGCATCCTCTCAGGAACATACGCGCCGTCTTTCTCGACTAGCCGGACCAGCATCGGCATGTCGGAATATTTGCGGCAATAGTCTTCGAAATAGGGCACCTGCCGATCGAGATGATATTCGCGCAGGATAACGTGCCCTAGCGCCATGGCGAGTGCGGCATCGGTTCCCTGCTTGGCGTTGAGCCACAGGTCGGCGAACTTGGTTGCCTCGGCATAGTCAGGTGAGACCACGGCTGTTTTTGCGCCGCGATAGCGCGCCTCGGTGAAGAAATGCGCATCAGGCGTGCGGGTTTGCGGGACATTCGAGCCCCACAGCATGATGAAGCCCGAATTGTACCAGTCAGCGCTTTCGGGAACATCGGTCTGTTCGCCCCATGTTTGCGGGCTCGACGGCGGCAGATCGCAATACCAGTCATAGAAAGACATGCTGGTGCCGCCGAGAAGCGATAAATAGCGCGATCCCGCTGCATAGCTTACCATCGACATCGCCGGTATCGGCGAAAATCCAATGATCCGATCAGGGCCATATCTTTTGGCGGTATAGGCGTTTGCCGCCGCAACGATCTCGGTAACTTCGTCCCACCCGGCGCGGACAAAGCCGCCATGGCCGCGGATTGAGGTGTAGCTCTTGCGCTTGGCCGAATCCTCGACAATCGAGGCCCATGCGGCGACCGGCGGCATAGTCTGGCGCGCCTCGCGCCACAGCCGCACCAGGCGCGAGCGGACCAGAGGATATTTTAGCCGCTGGGCCGAGTAGATGTACCAGCTGTAGCTGGCCCCGCGCGCGCAGCCGCGTGGCTCATGGTTGGGCAACTCGGGCCGGGTGCGTGGATAGTCAGTCTGCTGCGTTTCCCAAGTGATGATCCCGCCCTTGACGTAGATCTTCCACGAGCATGAACCGGTGCAATTTACCCCGTGGGTCGAGCGCACCACCTTGTCGTGTTGCCAGCGTTTGCGATAACTGTCTTCCCATTCGCGGGATTCCCCAGTGGTGACGCCATGACCGTCCGAGAACGGAGTCTTTGCCTGCCTGAAGAACGTCAGGCGATCGAGAAGGTGGCTCATGCTCTTGGTCCTTATTGGGCAACGGCGAGGGCAGGGACAGGCGAATTGCCGCGTTCAATCGCGTGGAGCAGGCCGCCCTTGCGCGTGTAGACAAACCAGGTCAGCGCAGCGCAGCTCGCGTAGAAGATCAGGAAACCCCAAAGTGCTGCCATTGGTGTTCCGGTCACTGCAATCGCGCTGCCGAAGCTCTTCGGGATAAAGAAGGCGCCGTAGGCGGCGATGGCAGAGGTAAAACCGACGATCGCAGCTGATTCCTTTTCTGCCTGCCGCGTCGTCTCAGCCGCGTTCAATTCGGGCATCAGCCGCGGAACTTCCTGCCGCATGATCACCGGTATCATCTGGAAGGTCGAAGCATTGCCGACGCCCGTGACGAAGAACATGAAGACGAACATTCCAAGGAAACCAAAGAAGTCCTTTTGTCCGAGGAAATGCATCACTCCAATCACGCCGAGCATCATGCCCAGGAACACCCACAGCGTGACGCGAGCACCACCCCATTTGTCCGACACCCAGCCCGTCGCGGCCCGGCTGACAGCGCCGACAAGCGGTCCCAGGAAGACGTATTTCAACACATTGACGTCAGGGAACTGGCTCTTGGCGAGGAGCGGAAGGCCTGCAGAAAAGCCGATGAACGAACCAAAGGTACCGGTATAGAGCCAGCACATCAGCCAGTTATGCTTACGCTGGAAGATCACGGATTGTTCAGCAAAACTGGCTTTGGCGTCAGCGATGTCATTCATCTCGAACCATGCCAGCACGCCTGCGGCAATGATGAAGGGCACCCAGATGAATCCGGCATTCTGTAGCCAGAGCTCGCCGCCTTCGCCGGTGGCTGCCGGTTGGCCGCCCATCGTGCCAAATACGCTGGCAGATATCACGATCGGGATCAGAAACTGCATTACTGACACGCCCAGATTACCGAGTCCGGCATTGAGCGCCATCGCATTTCCCTTCCTCGCCTTAGGGAAGAAGAAGCTGATGTTCGACATCGATGACGCGAAGTTCCCGCCGCCAAGGCCGCATAGCAGCGCGAGCACCAGAAAGATGAAATAGGGAGTTTCAGGGTTTTGGACCGCATAGCCGATTCCAAATGCCGGGATCAGCAGCGAAAACGTTGACAGGGTGGTCCATAGGCGTCCGCCGAAGATCGGGACCATGAAGCTATAGAATATCCGCAGGGTCGCCCCAGAAAGGCCCGGAAGTGCGGCCAGCCAAAACAGTTGGTCAGTGGTATAGTTGAACCCGATCAGCGGAAGTTTTGCGACAACCATCGACCAAACCATCCACACCGAAAAGGCCAGAAGTAGCGCAGGGATTGAAATATAGAGATTCCTCCGCGCGATCGGCTCGCCAATATTCTCCCAGAATTCGCGGTCTTCGGGCCGCCATTCTGCGATCACTTTTGCAACGCCGGCGCCATGCAACTTGGTGTCGTGAAGATCAGCCATTTCTGGGAATTGCGGCAGTGATCGGGCATCGAGGCCCGATGCCTTCTGCTCCATCTGTCGGACGGCAAGGTGCATCCAGCCAAGCGCCACGACGACCAGCGCAAACAGGACCATGAAGCAGCTCGTCCAGACCCCGGTCAGGTCACTCACTGCGCCGAAAATGATGGGCAGTATAAAGCCACCGAGCCCGCCGACCATGCCGACCATGCCTCCGACAGCCCCGACATGATCAGGATAATAGACCGGGATGTGTTTGTAGACCGCGGCTTTGCCCAGCGACATGACGAAGCCGAGCAGGAACATCGTAAGGACAAAGGGCAACAGGCTCATCGACGTAGAAAAGCGGATATCTCCCTTGATCCCGTGGATCACATAATCAGTGGCGGGATAGGAAAGCATGAAGAGACAGACAAGCGACACGCCAAAGGTCACATACATGATCTTTCGGGCGCCATATCTGTCCGATAGAATTCCTCCATATGCCCGAAACAGGCTGGCTGAAAGCGAGAAGGTCGCAGCGAACATACCGGCCGTTTTCACATCGACGCCATAGACGCCCATGAGATATTTGGGCAGCCAGAGCGCCAAGGCCACAAACGCGCCGAACACGAAGAAATAGTAAAGCGAAAACCGCCAAACCTGCTGGAACTTCAGCGGCTCAAGCTGTTCGCGAAGGGACTTCGGCCTGGCTCCTAAGATCTTGCGGCTCGCAAAGTCGGGATCATCCTTGCTGAAGAGGAAGAACAGCACAGCGACGACTGCAAGCGCTGTCGCCCAGATTTGAGCCACGGCCGTCCAGCCCAGCGCGACCATGACAAAGGGCGCTGCGAATTTGGTGACGGCAGCTCCGACATTGCCCATTCCAAAAAAGCCAAGTGCAGTTCCCTGTTTTTCTTGCGGGTACCATTTGGAAACATAGGCGATGCCCACCGCAAAGCCGCCCCCGGCCAGACCCACTCCCAACGCCGCCGCCAGAATCATTGGGTAGGTGTGCGCGTAGGAGAGCAGAAAGGTCGAGGCCGCCGAGGCCAGCATGGTTGCGGGAAAGACGATGCGTCCCCCGCGCTGATCAGTCCATACCCCCAGGAACACCCGGATCAATGAACCAGTCAGGATCGGCGTACCGACCAACAGACCAAACTGGGTGTCATTCAGACCGAGCTCGGCCTTTATCTGGATGCCGATGATTGCGAAAATCGTCCAGACAGCGAAGCAGATTGTGAAAGCAAAAGTACTCAGGCCTAGCGCACGGTTTTGATCGGTTTTTGGCACTGCAAGTATCGTCGGCATGGTTCGCCCCCCGCGAATAACGAATTCGATTGACCGGGACGTTGGCTTGGCCGGGCGAGAAGGTTTTTGATCTGAGTCAAAGTGAGGCCCCTCTTGAGGAACCAAATCGCTTGCGGCTGATGCTTATCATATGGTGGCCTGACTTTAGTTGTGGATCGAATTGATAATCATCAATTCATGGCCTATTCCGGCCACAACCCGGAGGAGTGAAACTTGCGCGAAGGCGAACGACCAGAGATTGCCAGGCTGCCGCTGTTCGCCGAGATGGATGAGGACAAACGCGATCGGATCTTCACAGCCTCGTTCTTGCAGGCGTTCCCGCCGCAACTGACGCTGTTCGAGGTCGGCCAGCATGCGGATTTTCTCCACGTCCTGGTCGATGGTCTGGTTGAACTCTACACAACCAATGCGGAGCGTGACACGACGATGGCGATCATCGAGCCAGTCCATAGTTTCATTCTTGCAGCTGTAATTACCGATCAGCCGTATCTGATGGCAGCACGAACTCTCAGTGCATCGAGGGTTTTGCTGATTCCGGCGGAACTCTTGCGTGACGTGATCCAGCACGATGTAGCCTTGATGCAAGAGACCATGCGTGAACTGGCGATGGGTTATAGAGGGCTGGTGCGGGCCTTAACCGACTTAAAGCTGCGTCAATCAACCGAGCGACTTGGCAACTTCCTGTTGCTTGAGAGCCGAAAGCTAGGCGGTGCCCGAAAGCTCCAGTTGCGCGGCGAAAAGCGCTTGCTTGCTTCGCTTCTGGGTATGACGCCAGAGAATCTCTCCCGCGCCTTCAGCGCGCTCGGTAAACATGGCGTGATTGTCGAAGGCGCCAACATCATCATCGACAATCCAGTCGCACTGGAGGCCTTTGCGCGCCCGGATCCCGTTGATGATTCCAGCCAAGGTCAATCCTGATCAGAAGTGCGCGTCAACCGAGAACCAGACCTTGGTCGTGTCTGTCGCAAACCGATTTGCATTATATCGCGCAAGTTTCGCAAGAACCGTTACATGCGGATGGAGCGGATAGCTGAGCGAGGCATCCCACTCGCTTCCATAGCCAATGCCTAGCCTGGCCGAGCGATAATCATGAAACACCAGCCGGAATGCGGTTCCCTTGAGGGGGCCGGTTTTGTTTAACTTGTAGCCTAGGTCAGCATAGATATCCTGCAAACCATTAACCGGTGTGGTCAGGAATTTGTCGGCCCAGCCATTGAACGCATGAAGCGTTGCGAGTGGAGTTTGCAAGGCCGAACGGCCATCACCATTCATTAGCTCATAGCCGCCTTTGATGGTCAGGGACCCGGTCGCGATCCCGGGTTCGATCAGCCAGTAATCATGCCCGAATGACAGAGGATTGCCGCCGTGACTGTTTTGCCTGGCGTATTCGGCAGCATAGGTCAGTTTGATGCGTTTCGAGAGCGTCTGTTCTCCAGTCAGTCGCACTCCCAACGTGCGCGATGATGATGTTGGTGCCGCAGGAATATCGAGCCAATAGCCATATCCCGAAACGGTGCCAAATGACCCGACCCGATAGCCGACGCGGAGGCCGTGAATATCGTTGTCGCGCCAAATGCCCTGCGGCGAATCCGGTCCGAACACGCGGTTGACCCGCCAGGCGTAGATATAGTCTGCGGTTAGTCCCTTGACCGGCTTGAGCGTGAGCCGCGCCGCATCAAGCGTCTGGTCATTCTGGCGCCAGCCAACCGAGCCAATCCAGCGCTGGTTGTCGAGGTTCACAGCCTGTCGTCCTCCCGTCAACTCGACCCGACCGTCCGGCTTCCAGCGGACATAGGCCTGGTTGAGCAAGATGTCTTCGGGATCGGCCACAACAGGAAAGCGGGCCAGGCCGTTGACTGTGTCGTTGAACCGCTCCGCGCCGAGATTCAGGATCGCCTCGCCTTCGACCAATATGCTGAGGCCATGCCATGCGGCCGTCTTGAGGCCAGCGCATACCCGAATTGTAGAAGCGGTTGCGTTTTCTGACAGGCCTTCCTGATCGACAAGCTCAAGCCGAAATCGGATTTCCGCATAAGGGGTCACTGGCGCGTCGGATTTCGCAACGATGGGCGCCTCCGCCGATTGAGCAAGGCTGGGCGCACTAAAAAGCGTGCAGACCAGCATGATTGACGGCGTGAGGAGCCTGACCAATGTATTTCCCATGGGCCGCCCTTAGCGACCTGCGGCGCTGGTTGAATTGACTTAAATCAATTGTAACAGCAAGAGCTCAAGTCATGTCATTCCGCCCGTCGACCCTCCTCGCTGCACCACATCGGCTGCCCTTTTTGACCGGGGCCTTGAACCTGATCGTACTGATGTTCTGGTGGTGTTTGACGCTGATCGATCTTCATATCCGTTCGCTCGGGCTTACCCCATCCGAACTGCCAACCTCGCTGTTACACGCGCCGATCATGCTCTATCTTCTCTTGCCGCCCTTCTTCTTCGGGTTTCTCTTGACCGTATTCCCGCGCTGGATGGGCTATGCTGATCTGGTGGTTCGCCAATATGCCCCGATCGGAATTGCCTTTCTGATCGCTTCGGCACTTGCTTGGATCGGCCTGTTCGCCAGCGCACTCCCGATCCTGATCGCGGCCTTCGCACTGGCCGCCTTGGGTTGGTTGGTCACCCTGTGGCAGCTATTCGCCCTGATCCGGGCTGAGCGACGCGACGGCAAGGGGCCAACATGGCATGCGTGGTCGGTCTTCGCTGCCCTGGTGCTCGGGCTTGGTGGTCTGGTGCTCCTGCTCTTGTTCCTGATTGGACACGATAGCCGGCTTGTTCAGGCAGCGAACCTGATTGGCACGTTCGGCTTGCTGGTTCCGGTTTTCACGACTGTCGCCCATCGTATGATCCCGTTCTTTGCCGGGAA
The DNA here is from genome assembly GCA_031362505.1 of Sphingomonadales bacterium. Lineage (GTDB taxonomy): Bacteria > Pseudomonadota > Alphaproteobacteria > Sphingomonadales > Sphingomonadaceae > Aquisediminimonas. The sequence goes on along the minus strand of JANLST010000483.1, from coordinate 5,172 downwards.
CGTGGTCAAGGACTACATCCATTGGCGACCATTCTGGGCGCTTGCGGCACTTTGGATTTTACTGATCACTCATCTTGCTCTTGAGCTGTTTGGGCTGAAGAACTGGCTATGGGTGTCAGCTCTCGGCCTCGCCGGTTTGACCGGCCTGATGTTGCGACGCTGGTGGCCGTCGGCATCCGCGCCCGGCTTGCTTCGGGTTCTGTTGTGGGGATTTGCCTGGGCACCGGTCGGTTTCGCGCTGATCGCCGCTGACAGCGGCGCACGAATTGCCGGCCTGAATGTCAGCCTTGGCCGCGCACCGGTCCATGCGCTCTATATCGGCATGGCGGGAAGCATGCTGATCGCTATGGTTACCCGGGTAACTCAGGGACATGCCGGTCGACCGCTGGAGATGCCATGGGTTGCATGGATCGCGTTCTGCGGGATCCAGTTATCGGCTGTAGCCCGGATCATCGCCGGCATGCGCGAAGAACAAGGCAATTGGCTCGTCTTGGCCGCTTTGGTCTGGCTTCTTTCAGTTTTGCCCTGGGTCTTTAGGCAAGTGCGCATCTACGGCGCACCAAGAATTGACGGAAAACCGGGATGAGCCGTGAACAACTGATACTGGCCACACGAGCGTCGGCAGTGCACCGTGGGAATGGCAACTTGCTGCCCCCAATTTAACTGGCAACATCGAACATTAGGCCGGTTGGTGATCTGACCAAATCGATCCCACCAATGTCGGCTTTCTCAACTTCACTCTCGAAACCAGACTGTCAGCAAATGGCCAATTTCCCGTCTTTGGCGGGTCATGAATGTAAGGCAGCTTTCGGCGAACAGATTTATGCTCGGGAACGTCCGAAAAGTTAGCGGCAGCTGCCCCGACGGGCATCCCTTCCTCTAGGTCTGTTTTTCGCAAGTTCGCTCATAAAAGCGGACGTTCCGGAATCCACCCACTTCCGGTCATTCCTTTGCGAAATGTTTGCACGGATCGGCGTCACATTTTCCGCATTGCTCTGAACGGTCGAACAGTAATCCGTCCATGCCTCCATGAGTTTGCGCCGCTTCTCAAAAAGGTCGCCACGCCGGTAAGCGGCTTCCGCCTTGTTGGCGATCACATGCGCCAAGGCCATCTCGCAAACCTCATGCGCAAAGTTGATGGATCTCTAACTCGCTTTTCTCTCTGGGAACGGCACAACGTCAGCCCCTTTCCGCAGTTGGTCGAGATAGTCTGACCACCATTGCGCCATCTCGACTCGCTCCTTCCAGTGAGTGCCGCGATGATAGGCCGCGCGAACCTTGTCCTCATCGCCATGGGCCAGCGCACGCTCGATTGCGTCGGGGTTCCACTTGCCGGACTCATTGAGCAGGGTTGAAGCCATGGCCCGAAAGCCGTGAGCCGTCATTTCGTCGCCAGCAAATCCCAACCGCCGCAGGCCCGCATTGATGGTGTTTTCGCTCATCGGGCGGGAACGTGTCCGGATCGAGGGGAAAACATAACCGGCCGGTCCAGTGATCGCGAGAATTTGCCGGAACAATTCGACTGACTGGCGCGACAGCGGCACATTATGGGCCTTGCCCATCTTCATCTTCTCAGCCGGGATCGTCCAAAGCCCTGTTTCCAGATCAATCTCGGACCATTCGGCGTGGCGCATCTCGCCGGGGCGAACGAACACATGTGGAGCAAGCTGCATGGCCAGCTTGGTAATGAACTGCCCCTCATAGCCGTCAATGGCCCTCATCAACTCCCCAGCGCGCTTGGCTTCGACGATGGCCCCATAGTGCTTGGGCTGAGGCGCAGTTAGTGCGCCTCGAAGATCACGGCTGGGGTCCGATGCGAGACGCGCCGTCGCCACGGCGTAGCGGAACACGCGACCCGCCAATTGCAGCACCCGCCCAGCCGTCTCGTAATTGCCCTTCGCTTCGATCCGCCGAAGCACGGCCAGAAGGTCCGGGGCGGCGATCGCGGCAATCGGTAGCCGGGCGATCACAGGCCCCATGCGCGAGATATAATACTCACTTTTGTCGGCAGTGGACGCGGACAGCCCCTCTCGCCTCCGCTTGTCAATGAACTCTTGGGCGATCTCCCCAAAGGTATTGGCAGCAGATGCCATCGCCCGATGCTTGGCTTGCTGCTTCTCGCGCGACGGGTCTTTGTCAGCGGCAATCAACTCCCGCGCCTTGTCACGTTTCTTGCGGGCCTCGATCAGGCTGACTTCCGGATAGGTGCCGAAGCCCAGCTTCTTCTCCCGGCCATCGATGCGGTATTTCAATCGCCAGAGCTTGCCGCCCGATGGCTGCACCAGCACGAACAGCCCAAGCGAGTCGCTGAGCTTGTATGGCTTGGGTCGGGGCTTCGCCGTGCGGATCGCAGTATCTGTGAGCGCCATGCTGGGGGCCACTTTCTAAGAGCGTTTCTATCTGGCCCCCACAGTGGCCCCCAAATCGGGCGGCTGCTTGCGAACACACACGAACGCTGGCGGCTCATCTTCCGATCAATATGACGATTTTCCGGGGTTTGTCTAGACGAATACGAACGTCTGCGGACTGAAATATGGTGGGCGCTGACGGGCTCGAACCGCCGACCCTCTCGGTGTAAACGAGATGCTCTACCAACTGAGCTAAGCGCCCCCGTTCAGGGAAGTGGGCCTTTGCCCGATTGAAGCGGACGGGGCAAGCCCCTCAGATCATCGAACCATCCCGAAGACTGGCCGCGGCAAAATAGCCTGCCAGGGCATTGGCAGCAGCGTCGGTCAGGTTGATATAGACCCGCCGGCCATCCATCGGATCGGCACGGCGCTCAAACAACCCAAGGTCGGTCATCGTCCTGATCCAGCGCAGGGCCGTTGTTGACGGAACCGAAGCGGCGATGCTCAGGCTGGAGACCGAAACGTCCTCCCCCTCCAGCCGCGCGGCCATGAGATCAAGCAGCATGTCCCAAGCCGGGTCGGCGAACAGGGCGGAATCAAAGAAGCGGTTGCGCATCCGCCGCAATCTCAAAATATCCCTGACGTCTTCGGCCAAGGGCATTGGCAGGGTATGTGTGTCGATGGGTTCCGCCAGATAGGTGAACTGGACGTCAGAAACGCGCGACACCGAGCCGACAAGACCGCGCGGTGAGGACGGCGTGTCGTTCGACAATTTCACCAGCGTGCGGGCGATACGATTGACCTCCTCGGCAAGACGACGCAGGCGCGCGCTGTCTGCATCGGCAGAAATGTCCGCGACACCAAGTTCCGCCTTGCCGCTCCAGGCTAGCGAGAGCGCAGACACACGATCCAGAAGATCGGGTTCGCAGAGCAATGTTATCGGTCCGCTGGACAGGCGGGCAGCGACGCATTCGAGCAATGCGAACGGCGTCGTCACCACGACCGGACGATTATCCCGCACGCCAATATAACCGAGCAAGTCCAGAAGCCGGTCCGTCAGGGGCCCGTGGTCAGCGCTCAGTTCGACAATCACGACATCAATTGCTGCCTGACGGTTGAGCCTGTCCACCGCATCCTGAAGCCCCAACAGCGCAGCGATTCTCCCGCCGGCTGCAAGAACGGCTTCCGATGCCGCATGCCCGCCCGCCTCGCTATCGGCAAAAATCAGCGCGCTGGGAATCGCGTCATAGCACTCCCGCCCCCCAACATCGTCCGTCATACTCTACCCTTTTATACTCTCATCCCTGACGGCTGCGATGTCTGCTCATCCCCTCAACATGAAAAATGGCACCCTTTGGAAAGTTCGTCGCCTGATGTTATCGTCAAAACGGACGAAAGTTCCAGCCGCTGACCGCCACATTCTTGCCGACCTCATGGAATTGGACGAAGTTGGCACGATTCCCGATCAATATAGTTGAAGATTCCTCTCCATTTCGGACGCGATTTCGGGCGCTCTGTTAAGGGTCTGGTACGGTTTTTCGCGCCAGTATTGATGAACAGCCGAAGCGGATTGGTCCCGACCAAGGCTGATGAACCTCCGGCGTTACTGCTTCCCACTCATCAGCGCCGGGGGTTCACCCCCAACATGTCGGCAAATTTCCGTCATCGCGGATCAGTGCTGCAGTGCCTTCACAATATCCTCGACCATTTTCTTGGCATCGGCGAGGAGCATCATCGTCTGATCCATGTAGAACACATCATTGTCGACCCCGGCATAACCGACCCCGCCCATTGATCGCTTGATGAACATGATCGTCTTGGCCTTTTCCACGTCGAACACGGGCATCCCGTAGATGGGTGAGGTCTTGTCCGTCTTGGCGGCGGGATTCACCACATCGTTCGCGCCGATAATGAAGGCGACATCGGTCTGCGCGAATTCGCCGTTGATATCCTCAAGCTCGAACACCTCGTCATAAGGCACGTTCGCTTCGGCCAGCAGCACATTCATATGCCCCGGCATCCGGCCTGCGACGGGGTGGATCGCATATTTAACGCGGACGCCTTCCTTCTTGAGCAGGTCACCCATTTCGCGGACGACATGCTGCGCCTGCGCCACAGCCATGCCGTAACCGGGAATGATGATGACCTGTTCGGCCTGCTTCATCAGGAAGGCCGCATCTTCTGCCGCCCCTCGTTTCCACGGCCGGTCGGTCTTGGCTGCATCGCCTCCGCTGGAAGCCACCGCGCCAAAGCCGCCCGCGATCACAGAGATGAAGCTGCGGTTCATCGCCTTGCACATGATGTAGGAGAGGATCGCGCCCGATGATCCGACCAGCGCGCCGGTGATGATCATCGCCGTGTTATGGAGCGTGAAGCCCATCGCTGCGGCAGCCCAGCCCGAATAACTGTTGAGCATCGAGACGACGACCGGCATATCCGCCCCGCCAATCGGGATGATCAGCAGGAAACCGATCAGGAAGGAAAGGGCCGTGACGGTCCAGAAAATCCAGGGGCTCTGGTCGGTCAGGAAGTAACCGATCAACCCGATGATCGCGGCGAGCGTCCCGAGGTTGATCACATGCCTTGCTGGCAGCATGATCGGCGCCCCTGACATATTGCCATTCAGTTTCAGGAACGCGATGACCGAGCCCGAGAAGGTGATTGCACCGATGGCGACGCCCAGCCCCATTTCAATCCGGCTGACCTGGTGGATCATGCCATCGGCACCAGCGATCCCGAACGCCTGCTTGTTAAGAAAGGCCGCGGCAGCGACAAGCACCGCCGCCATGCCAACCAGCGAATGGAACGCGGCCACAAGCTGCGG